>CAYGSA010000093.1:0-6380 GCA_964352375.1 uncultured Micavibrio sp. | reverse complement strand
AAAGCGTGTTTACGTTAACGCGTAACGTGGGTTCGAATCCCACCGTCACCGCCATTGAGTCTGCCTCTACACTCCTCTGTCAGAGAATTTAACGTGCTATGCCCCGCTACAGCGGCGATTCAGCGTATGCCGTATGCTCGACCACTCGAGGAGAATCTGGATTTTTGTTCCAAATAGGCTGATTTTCTCTTTCGTGAAAATAGCGGAAGGTCGAGGTTTTATGAGATTTTTCTTATTGGCGCAGGAGAATTACTGGCTAAGGAAGACAAAGCTTTCCTGAATACAGCGATTGACGTAGTTTTCTCCATGGCCGCCAGCTTGAGCAATATCTTTTAATGTTGCTCCGTCAAAATGCTCATCGCGCCAAATGATGCCTCTGACAATGCGTTTCAATTGATCGGTTGGTAAATCAAGGGGATCTTTATTCCTGTGATTTTTACTGTCGATAATGATGGCGCCGTTTTTACCGCGGTTGGTTTTGAAAGGTGCGGTGATAACGATCTCTTTTTCCGCTGGGGCGTTGATTGATATTTCTGAGTGCTTGGTAATATCCTTTTTGAGGCTTTCAGAACTAATTATGATTTGAAGAGAATCAGCGCCAACTATTATTTTACTAAGGATCGTTCTTATAAATCGGCTGCGTACAGGGATTAGATTCTGCATAAGCCAATACAAATGCTCTTCCGGTGTGTCCGGAAAAGCGGCTTGCCACATATCGAGGTTTTCAAGCCAATCCTTGATGGCGACTGTAACTGCTTTTTCAATTTCGTGCGCAGGAATTCTGGCCATGGCTCCTTTGGGATGATCGCGATATTGAATGAGATTCTGGCTAATATAATAGCTGTAGCGATTGCCCTTTTTGACTGTGTAGGTTGGGCTGTAGATAATCCCGTCGCAATCATAGAGCAGGCCTTTGAGTAAACTCCCGTTTTTGACGGATGCGTTTTTTCGATCTGGCGTGTTTGTGCTTAATTGTTTTTGGACGGCGTCAAAGAGCTCTTCATTAATAATACCGTCATGCAGGCCATCGTATATTTCACCTTTATGCCGGACTTTACCGATATAAAGGGGGTTCTTAAGGATCTGATATAGGTGGCCACGACTCAAATCAGCACCGCCATACGTACGACCTTTTTTAGATGTGCGTACGGGCGTTTTAAAGCCGTGCTCATAAACGATATCTTTTAAACGACGAACCGACCTGCATTTCAAATATTCTTCAAAAATGAACTGTACGGTTTTTCTGTCTTCTGGATGTGGCACTAACTTTTTATCAATGCGTTCATATCCTAGCGGCTGAAACCCGCCCATCCACATGCCGCGCTTTTTACTGGCGGCGATTTTATCGCGGATACGCTCGCTGGTTACCTCCCGTTCGAATTGCGCAAAACTGAGGCTACGCAACAGTTAATTCAAGACGGCCAGGACATTATTTATGAAGCCACAGCAATGCATCCGATCGATGGGGGCTATTCGCGCATTGATATTCTAAAGCGCGTAGAAGGATCCGATGAATGGGATCTGATTGAGGTTAAGAGTTCCACCAGCGTTAAGGACTATCACCTTGATGATATGGCGTTTCAATATCATGTTTTTTATGGCGCTGGATATAAAATTCGCAAATGTCTCATGATGGTAATTGATAATAGCTATGCGCGTAATGGTGACATTGATCCACAAGCGCTTTTTAGATTAGAGGATATATCCGGCGAGGTCTTTGCGCGGCAAACTGAAGTTCAATCTGTTGCTGGTCAGCTTGGCTATGTACTAGAGCGAAAAAAAGAGCCTGATGTTTCGATTGGCGCGCGTTGCTTTGCACCGTTTGAATGTGACTACCGAGACCATTGCTGGAAACATGTGCCGGATTATTCTGTCTACAATGTATTTCAAAAGCCAAAAGCCGAAGAAATTTCACGAAAACATGGCGTATCACTTGAAAAACTGCCAACTGGTATCCGCCCCGGCGGCGTTAAAGCTTTGGATGTTGAGAGCTATTTAAAAGCTGAGCCTATTATTGACCGAGGCAATATTAAGGGCTTTTTAGATCAGTTGCAGTATCCATTATATTTCCTAGACTATGAAACGGTGAATGAAGCCATCCCCCTTTTTGATGGAACGAGACCATATCAACAAATCCCATTCCAGTTCTCCGTTCATATTCAAGAAGCTCCTGGCGCTGAATTAACTCACCACGAATATCTGCATAAAGAGCGATCTGATCCACGAAAATTTTTTGTAGAACGACTAGTCGAGCTCTGTGGTAATGAAGGAAGTGTGTTTGTTTATAATCAGGCGTTTGAAATTGCGCGTAACAATGAACTGGCCGCAGAATTCCCTGAGCATGCCGCAGCAATAGAGTCTATTAACGCTCGCATTATAGACTTGCTCGTTCCATTCAAAAAACGCTGGCTTTATAAACCAGAGCAGAAAAGTTCAGCATCCATTAAAGCGGTACTGCCTGCTTTTACAGACCTCAGCTATGACGGTTTAGAAATCGCCAATGGTAGCGATGCTATGTTGCAATACGGATCGTTTCTTAAGGGCGGACTTGACGGTGATGATTTGCCTGCCTTGTGGGAGAACCTCATTGAGTATTGCAAACAAGATACCTATGCGATGGTGCTGCTGCTAGATGTATTAATGAATTTTTGTAAAGAAAGTTAGAAAAAATTATGACGACACGAATATTAAGACATTTTACTGCAAATGAGGAGCAACTAGAAAATTTTCCGTTTAAGCGGGAGTTGTCTATGGAAGCATATCTTGTCGAAAACCAAGGTGTTCTTGGATTGGATGATGATATTTTTTCTGGCGCAGATGTAGAAATTATTCAAGAAGAATTAACACTTAAGCAAGGTCGATCAAGCAAAGAAACAGATGGCCGCATCGATGTTTTGATCACGTATTCTCAGGAATATATTGGAATTGTAGAGCTGAAATTGGGCGAACTTGGCAGCATTCATTTAAAACAGCTAGAGGACTATTTATTACAGAAAGAACAAATTCTGACGCAGTATCCAGATATTTTAAGCTCAGATTCAACATCTGAAACAAAATGGATTGGTGTGCTTGTTGGGGATTCAATCAATTCAGAATTAGCAGAGAAAATTTCTAATGGTTATATCACTGAATCAGGCGTGCAAATTGCAGCTTTAACTATTCAGCGCTTTAGAAGCACAAAAGGTAATGTGTATGTTACGACAGACACTTATTTTAAAAATTCACCGTCATCGAAGGATACATCAAAATATAAATTTGAAGGTAAGGTTCTTGGGAAAGGCCGTTTAGTTTTGGAGGTAATGAAACAACACGTTGAAAATAATCCGAACCTCACTTTTTCCGAATTAGAAAAACAATTTCCAAGACGGCTTCAAGGTTCTAAAGGGGTTTTCTGTACCGATGATGAGGCCAATGAAACGTATGCTCGCGACAGACGTCGCCACTTTATAAAACCTGACGAATTAATCACTCTTTCAGATGCTACTATTGCAGTCAGTAGCCAGTGGGGCATTAGAAATATAGGAAAATTTATTTCAGTGGCGGAGAAATATGGTCATAAGATTGAGCCATATAATGAGTAAGAATAATGAAATAGAGCAGTTGATCACCATAGGTAAAGAAGCGCCAAATATTGACGATCGAGATCTTTCAAAATTTTACTATCAAAAAGATCTGACTAAAAAACTGGATGCTTATATCGATGACTTTGATCAAAATATTATCAATGAAATCGTTTTGTGGAAGGTCAATCGTTACGCGCTTTTTTCAGAAAACACGTTGGATCTTCTGAACAAAATTGATCCAAAGGCAAAAGGTCTTAGTCCTTTTGAAATAAAGCAAACCGTTATAGCTCTTTTAAACACAGATGGTGTGCGGCTTCCTATGGCCTCTAGTATTTTACGATTCAAGAATCCGCATATCTTTCAGATAATTGATCAAAGGGTTTATCGATACATTAATGGTAAAACAGCTAAATACCCCACCAATGAAATTGACGCCGCTGATTTTTACTTTTCTTATTTGCAGGATCTCCGGAAAGTTTGTGATGAGCATGGTTTGTGTTTTGAGGATGCGGATAGGGTTTTATATATGGCAGATAAACGCGTGAATAAAGACGTACGACTCAAATACTAAAATGAATAACGGCCTGGATAGACCACTTAATTACATAAAATTGTGTGATAACATGTAGTATGAAATATCCCTCATGAGTCGGTTAATGTGCTTAATTGCCGCATTATATGCAGTGAATATGTTTGCTTTTGCAGTGAATAAACGCTATAATCACATTAAAATGTGCGGTGATTATCATGTGGATTTATGAACATAAAGATTGGCCTAATTTTTCCTGGGATCAGGAAGTTGTAATGCCGTGCCTGATTAAAGTTCGGCATATACAGGGGCGATTGCTGGGGCGCATGCAGGCACTTGGCTTTGATCTAAAGCAAGAGGCAAGCCTAAATACTCTAACAAATGATGTTATCAAGTCCTCTGCGATTGAGGGCGAAATTCTTAATCCTGAAGAGGTACGCTCATCAATTGCCAGACGGCTTGGCATAGATATAGCCGGTTTTGTTCCTGCTGGCCGTGACGTTGAAGGCATTGTTGAAATGATGCTGGCTGCGACGCAAAATTTCGATAAGCCACTAACAGAGGACCGTTTGTTTGATTGGCATGCTGCGCTTTTCCCAACAGGCCGAAGCGGTATGCAGCGGATTTCTGTTGGGTCATACCGTACAGAAGAAGCTGGTGCTATGCAGGTGATTTCTGGCCCCATAGGGCGTGAGAAAGTTCATTTTCAAGCACCGGGCGCTAAAATTCTAAAGCAGGAAATGGATCTATTTTTGAAATGGCTTGGTCAGGAATCTGATCTAGATGCCGTTATTAAAGCGGCTATTGCACATCTATGGTTTGTAACAATTCACCCGTTCGAAGATGGAAATGGGCGTATTGCGCGTGTCATTGCAGATATGGCTCTTGCGAGAGCGGATAACACGGCTGAACGTTTTTATTCGATGTCTGCACAGATCGAAGCAGAGCGTAAAGATTACTATGCGCAACTTGAAGCGCAGCAAAAGAGTGATGTTGATATTACTAAATGGCTAATGTGGTTTTTAAAATGTCTGGAGCGCGCTATTGAGGGTGCAGGAGATACATTGGCCACTGTACTTCACAAGTCAAAGCTATGGGATCATTTGAAACAGAAATCAGTCAATGAGCGGCAGCGCTTAATTGTAAACAGAATGTTTGAAGATTTTAAGGGCTATATGAATACCTCAAAATACGCGAAGCTGACCAAGTGTTCAACGGATACAGCTTTTCGGGATATTAAAGAGCTTTTAGAAATGGGTGCCTTTATCAAAAACCCTGGAAGTGGTCGCAGCACAAGCTATCGTTTGGCAGGTGTTGAAGAATTAGAGGCTTAAAAGGTGATGGTCTAGATTCTTATGCGCCGCGCCCCTTATATTAGGGCAATATTTTGTTTGGGTTGGGGTTGGGGTTTTTGTTTTGGTTCATTTATTTTAATGACTCTTTCTTGCGTCTTTGTGACTCTCTTTTGCGTTTAAGCGCCTGTAATCTGTGCATAAACTGTATTTTTTCAAACATATTTTGTTTCGTTTAAATAAGCTAATGACTGTGTGAGTACTTAATTTCCGAATTTCTACGGGTTTCTTAAAAAATGTTATATTCTTCAGTGCAGCGATTTGCTGTTTCTTTCTTTTTGTTCTCTGTTTTTTTGTTCTCTGTTTTTTTGCTTGGTAGTGCTAGCGCGCATGCGGCGCTTGGTGTTTCGGTTACGTTGGCATCTGGTCAACCGACCTCCATCAGGCCGGGGGAGGTTACGCAATTAGAGATTACGCTTTCGAATAATAATGGTGCGGCGGACATTACGGGTTTGATGTTTTCGAATAGCTTGCCCGGCACTTTGCCGGACGGCTTAAAGATTTCTGGCGCGGCGACTTATGAATGTACGGATCCATCTGGGCCTACAACTGGGCCTGGTGTTGGTACTTTGACTGCGATTGTTGGCTCGCAATCTATTTCTTTGACTGCTGGCGTCATTCCGGCGCGTAATAATGGAACCTCTACGGATGGAACGTGTACTATTCTTATTCCTGTGACGGCGGAGTCTTCGGATGGGTCGGCGCAGACTTATAATTATCAGATTGCAGATAGTTCGGTGAGCGGGACGGACAATACGGGCGCGGTTGCGAATAGCGGGGCGGTTAATCAGAGTATTAATGTTTTAAGTGTTTCGCGTCCAACTGTTAGTAAGTCGTTTGCGAGTGATACGCTGATTTTGGGTGGCGCGCCAACGACTTTGACGATTACGGTGAGTAACTTGAACACGGTTGATTTAACGGGCTTTGATCTTACGG
>CAYGSA010000092.1:0-6710 GCA_964352375.1 uncultured Micavibrio sp. | reverse complement strand
GCAGGGTGATTTCGGGTCTTTGCAGCGGGCGGAGGATATGTGGATGGATGCGCTTAAGCAGGGTGATTTTTCTCAATTTTTAGAATGCGAAAGTTTTAAAGTTCCAGATTTAGCTGTTATTCGTTATGTGGATGCCGATCCGCATGATGGGTGGGATGTTGATAATAATGCTCTAGAGGTTTAACGGGTTATCAGGATCAACACCATCCATAAATTGTAGCTTACGATCTGCGTTGGTGGTTTGGTATACGAGGCCAATCCAGCTGGCGAGAATGGAGCGGCCGCTGTCGGTCCAGGTGTTTTCGCCTTCTATGTAATTTTCTGGCCGCGTTGGCGCTTCTGGTCGCTCGGCTGATTCATAGCGTGTGTGTTCGCGCTCATATTCCTTTTGCAGGCTTATGGTGTCGTATTCAGGGTGACCTTGCATGCAGACCAATCTGAAGCCATCGGGGCTTACGGCGATGTGGGTGCCTGATTTGTCGCCTTCGACCAAAGTTTTCATGCCTGCGGTTTTGAATTGCGTGGCAGAGATATCATTGTAGCGTGAATGTGGGACGTCGAATACGGTGTTCATATTGCGCACGAGGGGGTGAGTTTCGTTTGTGACGCGATGTTTGTAGACGCCCCAGAGTTTTCCATTTTCTAATGCGCGGCGTTTTTGATTATAGCGCGCCTGCATGACGGCGTGTGTGGCGAGGCACGAGCATAGGGTTGAGGTTACGTTGTTCCAGCTCCAGTTTATCACGTCTTGTAGAGGTTCCCAGAAGGGTTCGTGTTCCAGATTTGGTTGAGAGACGTTTGCGCCTGTGATGATGAGGGCATCCAGGCCTTCTTTTTGAAGGGTTTCGAAAGGGTCGTAGTGTTGCTCGATATATTCATTTGTCTTATCGCTTCGCGGGATTTCGGGCAGGGTAAAGGGGTGGATATAGAGTTGCGCGATTTGGTTACTCTCGCCGACGAGACGGAAAAACTGCCGCTCTGTAGCTTCGAGAGCGGCGTCGGGCATCATGTTGAGTAAACCAATATGCATCTCGCGGATGTCTTGATGCTGTGCGCGTTCTGCGGGGAGCACTGTGCGCCCTTCTTGTTTCAGGCGGTCAAAAGTCGGAAGATTTTTATAGGCAACGAGTGGCATTAGCGGTAAGTTCTATTTGATTTGCGAGGGTTTAGCATGTATTAAAATCCTTTGGTTTTAAATTAGGCAAAAATACAAACATGTCAAAGACATTAGATGAGATCAGGGAAAAAATCGATTCTATCGACAATCAAGTGCATGATTTGTTGATTGAGCGGGCCGGGCTTGTGTCTGGTGTGGCACAGGCGAAAAAGGAAAATGGTCTTCAGATCGTTCAGCCAGCGCGTGAAGCGCGAATGATGCGCAGGTTACTTTCTCGGCATACTGGCCCTTTGCCGCGGGCGACGATTATACGGATTTGGCGGGAGCTTGTGGGGTCTGTGGCCTTATTGCAATCGGGGTTTAGTGTTGTAGTTTCGGATGATTGTTCTGGTTGGGACGTTGCGAAAGATTATTTCGGAAGTTCTGTGCCGATGAAAAGTGTAGCGAATTCGCAAAATGCGATTAGTGAGGTTTTGAAGGACGATTCGTCTTTTGCGATTTTGCCTTGGCCTGAGCTGGATGCCCCCAAGCCTTGGTGGAGCGTGCTTCTGGCGCATCAAAATGATGAGAGTTTGTCTATAATCTGTGCTTTGCCTTATGGGCGTGAGGATGACGTTGAGCGCGCGCTTATTGTGTCTAAAATTAGTTTTATGCCTTCTGACGATGACGTTAGCTTTGTGGCGCTCGATGTTTCTGGTGATATTAGTCGTGCGCGGATTGTTGAATTTGCAGAAAATTGTGGGTTTGAGGTGCTTAATCTTTATCGTGGCAGTGCGCATTACCTGTTGGAGGTTAAGGGGTTTTATGATAGCGAGTCTGACATTCTTTCTGAATTTAAAGATGCGCTTGGTGAGCAGTGCCTTTATTGCACTGTTGTTGGAGGGTATCCGGTGATTCCGGATGCAGAAGACACAGAATATACGCATGATGATGCGGCTTAAAGACACCTTTTTAGACTTTTTACTAGAGATAAAATTATGATGAATAAAGTAACCATTATTGGAATGGGGCTGATTGGCTCCTCGCTTGCGCGGAATATACAGCACCATAAATTTGCAGAGACGCTTGTGGCGGCAGATATCAGTGAAGATGTTTGCCAAAAAGTAATTGAGCTTGGGATTGCAGACTATGTCAGTGATGATTTGCAGCGCAGTGTTGAGGATGCTGATCTTGTTGTTTTGGCGGTGCCTGTCGGCGCGGTTGAGCGCGTGGCGAAGGCGATTGCGCCGAAGTTGAAAGACGGGGCGATTGTGACGGATACGGGGTCGGTTAAGGGGGCGGTGATTGATGCGGTAAAGCCGCATTTGCGCCCTGGCATAGAGCTTGTTCCTGCGCACCCGATTGCGGGGACTGAGTTTTCGGGGCCTGAAGCGGGGTTCTTGGAATTGTTCGATGGGCGTTGGTGTATTCTTACGCCATTGCCGGAGACGAGTATTAAGGCCGTGGAGCATGTGACGAAGATGTGGGAGGCGTGCGGGTCTTCGGTTGAGATTATGGATGCCAAGCATCATGATTTGGTGCTGGGGATTACGTCGCATTTACCGCATTTAATTGCGTATACGATTGTTGGTACGGCGGATGATTTGGAGGATGACCTTAAGTCTGAGGTTGTGAAGTTTTCGGCCTCTGGGTTTCGGGATTTTACGCGTATTGCCTCGTCTGATCCGGTGATGTGGAGGGATGTGTTTTTGAATAACAAGGACGCTGTTCTTGAGGTTCTTGGTCGCTTTACCGAGGATTTGACCGCGCTGCAACGTGCGATTCGGAAAGAGGACGGGGATTATCTTTATCAGAAGTTTACAGATACGCGGGCGATGAGAAAAGCCATCATTGATGAGGGGCAAGCATAGGTTTGCGTCTTCTGATTTGTCCTTTTGGTGCGGTAGGGAATTCGTAGATTTTGATCATGCCCATGTAGATCTTGTTGTCTTGGCTGGTGAGAGTTGTTCTTGCCGCACCATCACTGATCATGGCGTTGAGGGCGAATGTCGCAACCATTCTGGCTTTTTTGTTGATAATGCTTTTTTGGTGTAATTTATCTATAAAATTCGCGTGGTTAAATACGGCGATATTCAGGTCGATTTTTGGGTGAGGATTTTCTTGAGCTTCTGTGATCGTTCCAGAAATTTCTGCTTGGGCTATGTCGTGTTTTAGTGTGCTGTGATTGATTGTGAGGGTTTCTTTTTTGTGCGTTATGTTTGCATCAATGGATTGAAATGTCAGCGGTGCACTCCAGTTATTTTGTAAGACTTCTATATTCTTTGCTTTGATATCGATGGGCATCCCCAGAAACGGCCAGCTTTGAGCGATTACGTTTTGAGCGTTTAGTCTTCCAAAGTTTGACGTCAGTGTGACTTGATTTATTGCAACTTTCATTTTGAAGGGGAAGCCTGATATTATGGGTGCGCTCATTTTTGATTGCTCAGGGTTGCCAAGTGCATATTTAATACTTTCAATTTCGCGTATCATAGTCTTTTTTGTGAGGTGGGCGGCTGCGAACCAGTTCACTGTCCATGCGATGCACAGGGTTGTAAGTATTATGATTGTTATAACTGGTTTTTTCTTCAATGTCCTATTGAGGTCTTGAAGGGCTTCTGCGTGCAGTCTGCTGGAGGCTTCTTCGACGCTCATTTCTATTTTTCTTAGAGTTTCACCAGGAGGAGTGTCTTCGATATATGCGATGGGTTTTAGGAATTCGAAAATGACTGTGCCTGGGCGTTTGATCCAGGCGTTACGGGGGTAAAATGTGCCTGAGTTGAGTGCCATGGGGATGATTGGCAGGCCTGTTGCTTCTTGCATACGGACGATACCAATCTTATAGGGGCGCTCTTGTGTTGTGGTGGTTGGCGAGACGCGTGTGCCTTGCGGAAAAATGACCATTGGGCGGTTGTGGGCGGCGACGCGTTTGGCTTCGGATTTTATGGATTCGATTGCTTTTTTGGGGGTGCTGCGGTCTATCGCGATTTGGTCGCTTTTGGCAAGATACCATCCCCAGAGTGGTATTCTGAGAAGTTCACGCTTTAGGACGATGGCGGGGTCCTTGAATAAAATATGAAGCTTTGTTGTTTCGTAAGCGGATTGATGTTTAGAGGCGACGATATAGGATTGGTCTTTTGGTAAATTCTCTAGGCCGCGAATTTCGTATTTTAAGCCCAGTAATATGCGCTCTAAAAACGCTGTGGTGTGGACGAAGTAATGGACGACACCGAGGAAAAATCGTCTGGGCAGGATCAGGGTGGGCAACATCAGGATGCAACTGGTTGCGATCAACATATAATAGCATGCGTTAAAAAGTGTGGAGCGGATAAAATATGCAGGTATCATTCTAATATGCCGATTTTTTGTAAGGACAGCACGCCAAAGCGGAAGATGAACTTATTATATTCGCGCAGTGAGAGGCGCCAGAACCAGCCTGTTTTTTCCGATGGAGTGCCTTTCTTGACGGGGTGTTTGATGATTTTTATATCACCGAGCTGTGCCTTGAATTCAAGATAGGCGCGGGGCATATGATAGTTGGTTGTGATCAGCCGAACGCTATTGAAGTTTTTATCTTTTAGCCAGTTTTTTGCTTCTGTGGCGTTTTCGATTGTAGTTGTGGCTGTGTGCCCCAGTGTGATGCAGCAATCAGGAAGTTTATCCCCCACGTGCATGGCTTTGATTTCGTTTACGGTTACGTCCTTGTGGACGCCAGTGATAAAAATTTCATTTGATTGTCCGGATGCCTGGAGTGCGAGGGCTTCTTTTATGCGGTAGGTTGCGCCGCCTGTTGGGACGATGAGGACATCTGTTAACTCGGTGGACGTACTTGGGGGCATCTTGATTATGTATAGGCTGAAGCCCCCGTAGCCGCAGATCCATAGGGTGAGGAGGAAGGTTATGAGGCGATAGGTGAATTTAATGATTATCATGACATTAGTTTTAAGGCATTTTGAGTAAGGTGCGCAAGAGTGTGATGCGTGACGTCAGAAGGGCGAGCGCGGTGATGAAGATTGGGCTTAGGGCGAGGGCGGCGTACCAGATGAGGTCGATCTTTAATGCAGGGATCATGGGTGCGTTCGTGGTTTTGGTTATGATCAGCGTTAGGAGCAGGGCGCAGAGTGTGCCGATGAGGCTGCCTTTGAGGGCGATGATGGTTGCATGAGGGAGGAATTGTCTTGCGATGTAATCGTCACTCGCTCCCATAAGGTGGAGGAGTTGTACATTTTTTTGATGGAGTGCGAGGCGTGCGTGCATGGCCGCGGATATTCCAATAATGGTGATTGAGAGGATTAGCAGTGCGATCATCAGGCTGAGTGTTTTTAGGCTTTTTATGAGGGAGAGAAAGTCATTTAGCCAATCTTTATGGGTTTCGAGATGCCCGTATTTTGAGGTTTGTTTTATAATTTTTTCGAGCTGGCTAATTGACTTTATGTCTGCTTTTTTTAAGTCAATTGTGATTAAGCCTGGAAGGGGAATGCCATCAAGGGCAAGGTCTGCGCCGATCCATGGTGAGATGAGGGCACGTATTTCTTCATTTGTCAGAGGGGATGCGTTTTTGATGAGCGGATGTTTTTCCAGCATTTTTTGAAGTTTGACGGTTTCTTTTCTGATTGTATCTTGTGATAGAACATAACCTTCGGCGGTCTCAGACGAGATTTCGACTGTGATTTTATTTTGCAGGCCTGATGACCAACGCTGGGTCATGTCATTGAGTATAAGCGTGCCTGCGCAGGCGAGAACGAGCAGAAAACTCATGAGGGCGATGAGTATGACGAGAAATTTTGTCTGGATATCGCGTTCGAGCGGAATATCTGTGTTGGTGAATTTTGTGACTATTTTTTTTAGGGATGAAGTCATGTCAGAAAACGTCACGGATTTTCTCCGTTGTTTGATGTTGTATGACAGTGCCTTTATGCAGCCTGAGGCACGGATGTTTAAATTTTTGGATGATAGCTGGGTTGTGGGTTGCGATGACGATGGTTGTCCCCATTTGATTGAGTTGCTCAAACAGCTTCATTAGGCGGAAGCCGATTTCATCGTCGAGATTGCCTGTTGGTTCATCTGCGAGGAGGAGTTTTGGCTGGCTGATTACGGCGCGGGCGATGGCGATGCGCTGTTGTTGCCCGCCTGACAGGTTTTGCGGCAGGTCGTTTTCATGGCCACCAAGCCCGACCCATTTCAGCAGTTCGTTTACGTTTTTGTTAATTTCTGATTTGGGGCGATTTTGTATGCGCAAGGGTAATGCGACATTGTCGAAAGTGGAGAGGTGGTTGATGAGCCGGAAGTCCTGAAATACGACACCGATGCTTTGACGTAGGTTGGTGAGATCAGCACGGCTTAGATTTTCAATCGCTGCGCCGAACATTGTGATTCTTCCCTTGTGGGGGAAGTTTCCCAGATTGAGTAAGTTTATAAGGGATGTTTTTCCGGAGCCGCTGGGGCCAGTGAGGTAGTGATACGATCCGCGCTCTAGCGTGAAGTTTACATCATGCAAAATGTCATCAGATTCTGCCGCGTAGCGGTATGAGGTCTCTTCAAACTTTATCACGGTATTACTTCTTTGTTTCGCGCGGTTTTGCGGCGTCTAGAATGTATTGGAGGCTTTGTGCTTTTT
>CAYGSA010000091.1:0-6798 GCA_964352375.1 uncultured Micavibrio sp. | reverse complement strand
GGGATATACTGATTATCCCTTTCTTGACCAGCAGGAACAAAGTTCCGAGCCCAAACTCGCAAAAGCAGGGAAGTAATCCGCCCTTAAAGCCTCTTCTTTGCAAAGGCACGGCCTGAAGCTGTTTCAAGATATTTCTCAAATTCAAATGCCTGTTTTTCATCTGAGAAGGCGATATAGGTTTTCAGCTTCCAAGGAGCATATTTTGATGTGTGCAGAACTTCTTTGGCGTTGTGTTTTTCCAGACGCGCCCTTAGGTCATCAGTCACGCCCGTGTAATAGCGATCCGAAAAAGCAATGCTATTGAGGATATAAACATATTTCATGCTTATCTGTAATGCCCGCCTACGTTGCTACGCAACTATGGCGCGACAGCCTCCGCTTTGCTATTCGCTTTTCTCGGCAATGGCTTGCCGAGCCGAAGCTCATAGAGCGCAGGCTGGTGGTCGGTAACGGACTGAGTTCGAACTTTTCTGACAGCTTTCTTGAGGAGTTTCAAGCCTGTAACGATCTCTTCGAACATCCACCTATTCCAATGGGCAAACAGTATATCTGGCAACCAATAAGTGTTGCCGCTTAATCTTTTCTAGTGCTTCAATCTATATACCGCGCATCTGCGTCTGAACAGGCCGTAACTTACACCACAAAGAGCTCAAACATACTGTGTTGCGGTTTTTTATATTACTTCAGATATTCATCTTCCCAATCCTGAAGCTGTTTGAGCGTATGGGATTTGAATGCATCAGGTGATTCTTTAATCAGCTTGAGTATTTCGGGCGGGAAATTGACCCACTCGCCTAAATGGGCTTCCCCCCACAATACGAGCTGAAGCATGACATGGATGAGGTCTTTGCCCATAGGCAGCAGATAATACAGTTTACGCTTTCCGCTATCAGGGTGCGGAATAGATGAGATGATCCCATATGCTTCCAGTTTCTTTAGCCGATCAGATAAGATGCTGCTTGAAATTTGCTCCGGCATTTTGAGCATGTCTTTGTACTCATGAAGCCCCGCAAACATTAAGCTGCGGATAATCAACAGATTCCAGTGGTCTCCCAGTATGTCAAGCGAGCAAGCAATCGGGCAGCTTGAGCGCATTCTATGTTCTGTTTTCGCAACCATAAAAATTACTTGTATGATAAAAGTATTCCGCTATTATACTTTCATTATAGAACTAATTTACAAAAAAGCACGCACTCAAACTGACATTAAAAAATGAAATGTTCATAGGCTAACACCATGACTAAACGTATGAAATTTCCTCAAAGCATTTTTTTAATTGGCTTGCTTATGTTTTTAACCATCTTTCGGGCGCAAACTATTCTGTTTATTCCTAAAGTGGAAATGTATGGCGGTATTGCTCCAAACGCATGGTTCGGCCCGTGGGTAAGTGACGCGATCATCGGCTTTTTAGTGCCTGTGATGCTGTTTCTACTACTAAAACGCCGCAGCATTCGGGTGTGGGGATTGCTCGTATTATATAACGCGGTTGGTGCATTTGACTATTCGCAAGGGCTGATCACACAATGGCTTGCACCGCTTCCAGAGCAGATCGCTAGTGCGGGGCAAGTCTACGGCGGTATTGGTGCGTTTATGCTTTTCCAACTAGTGGCGCTAGCGCTCCTGTTCCGATCTGACGTCATTCATCACTTCTCATCATCTCACTCAGCAAGGTATCAACATGAGTAACCTCATCATTTTAAACATTCAAGCCGTGATGGCGGTGTGTATCTATATACTTATTTACCGCGTCTATTTGCGCGATTGGTTCAATGCCCGCGATTTTGGTGCTGCTGTCATGCCGCTGCTTATACTTCATAGTTTCCGGTATTTAGGTTTGAGCCTGATTGTAACAGGACAGGTGGCTCCTGAAGTGCCAAAAGATGCATTGCAACTGATGGCATTTGGTGATTTTGCTGCTGGACTGACCGCCTTGCTTGCCGCCATTACACTGCGTTTTAGCCAGAAAAACGGGGCATGCATGGTGCTGTTATTTTCGGTCGTGGGCATTGGCGACATGACGGTAGTGTTCCCAACCGCCCTTAAGGCAGGTGTTTTTGAATCCGACATTGGTACCATGTGGTTCCTGCTTGTCGTTTATGCCCCGACCTTACTGCTCAGCCATATTTATATTCTCTACCGGCTTCGCAACTATTGCAAGACGTGCGAGAAAAAAGCCAAAGTCTAAGGAGAATCATTCCATGCAATTAAAAGACAAAATCATCTTAATTACCGGTGGAAATGCAGGCATTGGCGCGGAAATGGCTAAGCAACTTTCTGCTCAAGGAGCGAAGGTTATTATATGTGGACGCAATGAAGAAACGCTTAAAAAAGTTGCAGGCGAGCTCAGCGTGGATTCACTCCGCTGTGATGTGACGAATGAAGCCGATCAAGACGCGATGATTGCAGAGATTGAAAAACGCCACGGCAAAATTGATATTCTGATTAATAATGCAGGGGTCATGAAACAATATGCGTTTGCTCAGGATGCGAATACGCCCTCTAATATCAAGCAGGAAATTACCATCAATACGATTGCCCCGCTGACTATAATCTATAAATGCTTGCCCTTGCTTAAGAAAAGCAGCGAGCCTGCCGTTGTTTTTGTAAGTTCTGGCCTCGCTTATGTCGCATTTCCTTTTACGCCCATTTATTCTGGCACAAAAGCGTTGATGCACCACTGCGCACAAACGCTGCGTCATCAATTCAAAGCCGATAACATCAAAGTGTTTGAATTATTACCTCCCCCCACAGACACACCGCTGGCCGATAGCTTTAGATCACCAGAGTTGAAGCTCATGCCCGTTGATAAAATGGTCGCTGAGTTTGTTCAGGGCTTACAATGCAATCGCTATGAAATCGCGGCAGGCATGTCTAAGCAATTGCGTTTGATGAGCCGCATTGCCCCGAATTTTATCTTTAACCAACTAATCAAAACCTTCAACAAGATAACGTCATGAAGAAAACGGTTATATGTGGCGCAACAGGGATGGTGGGGAGTGTGCTCACAAAACAGCTTCATGCGAGCGGCCAACCGCTGATTTTGGTTGGGCGAGACGCAGCCAAAATCAGCCAATCCTTTGCATTTGATGTCGAGGCGCTCTCGTGGGATGAGCTGCACAATGTTGATCCGCAAGAAATTGGTATCGTTGTCAATTTAGCGGGTGCAGGTGTGAGTGATCAGAAATGGACTCCCGCATACAAACAAACCATGCGCGACAGCCGCCTTAATACTACGCAGCAATGCGTGAAGCTATGCAAAAAGAATCCAGATATTCGTCTCATCAATGCCTCTGCCGTCAGCGCTTATGGCTTTTACGACCATGACCATCCGCGATTTACCGAAAATGACACCGATAAGCGAAGCGGCACAAACTTCTTACAAGAGCTGATTGATGATTGGGAAGCGCTTGCATTGCAGGCGCAGACAGCAGGCAACTCTGTCACCTTGTTGCGCACTGGTATAGTGCTTGATCGCTCTGGCGGTGGCTTGCCAGCGATGGCAAAGCCTTTTACGTTATATATGGGCGGTGCAGTGGGCACAGGCGCGCAGATCATGTCATGGATCAGCCTGCGTGATCTGGTGAACGCCATAGTCTTTATTATAGAGCGGCCAGCACTTAACGGTGCTGTAAATATGGTTTCAACTGGTGCATGCGCACAAAAAGAATTTGCACGAGCGCTCGGCAAAGCCCTCAGAAAGCCAAGCGCTGTGCACATGCCCGCTTTTATGATAAAAGCATCCATGGGGCAAATGGGAGAAGAACTTGTATTAACCGGCCAGCGTGTCACACCTGAAAAGCTACAGCAGGCAGGCTTTACGTTTAAGGATACGAATATTCATACTTTTCTGAAGGCAATATATTGCAAGCAGTAATTGGTGGTCGGTAGCGGACTGGATTCGAACTGTTCGGACAAATTATTAGAAGCAATTCAACGCTCCAGCAAGTTGTTCGACTCCGTTATGGACAGTGGTGCAACGAACCAAAATTCGGCGTCATTTTCGGTAGCGGCGTGATGCTAATTATCGCTGCTGCTCCCAGTCCCCAATGTCGGGTGAAATATCGAGGCTTCCAAGGTCAGTACCGTCGGATGGGGTGAATGTATGACCACCGGCAACGTCATCAGAAGCTGATGCCGGTGTTGGATATGAACCGAGGCCTTGTTCTTGATAGACCACCTGCCACCGGCCACTTTTTTCGGGGACGATGCTTACGGGACCTTTACGGGTTTGAAAAATATACACGGCCATATCGATTCCTTTCTGATGATGCAGGAAGGATAGCACGCGGCATTTATATCAGGAAGAGAGGCTTTTTACAGGAACTGCCGCTGCGGGTTTGGGTGTCATCTTATAGTAAGACTCAATGATCTGGGACATGGTTTCTAAAACCGGCTTGAAATTGAGGAAGTCTATTGAGTCCTGCGTCTGGCGCACAATTTTTGTTGCCAATACCTGTTTTGAGTAATGCTTTTGGTTATCGAATTTTTTGCCGTTCTCCGCTGAGAAAGTTTTACCTTCCAGCACAGTTGCGGTGACCGATGGATTAAAGAAATCTTCAATTTTATTTTTCGCCGTGTCTGTCGGCTTAGGCAATAGCATGACGTATAAATTGGAAATGACGTGATATACGAAATTGCTATTCTGATCGTATGTAACGCCATCTTTTTTGAAATTATTGCTCAGGAGGTCTATCACCTTTTTGGCTTCGTCATCATTATCCAGCAGAACAATCACGGGATGTGATCGAGTCTGAAATTTGAATGTCGTGCTTTTCGTATAATGTTCAATGAAGTTTTTTAGTGCCGGGGCTCCATCATGGATTCTCATTACTTCGCTGACTCGCCGCGTAAATGGGAAGAAATCGACTGCATGTGGGAATGTGAATGCATTCTTCTTCGCCAACTGCTTGATGGCAGCTTTGAGGTAGATATTGTCGGTCTTGCCTTCGCATAAAATAAGTGGCCGCTCCAGCGCCACAAAGTAGCGAAAATAGAGGAATTTAGAATACAGTTCTGTTGCTGCATCCAGTTTAGGCCGTTCTTTGCCTTTTGCATTTTCCATCACTTTTTTACGGAGAGTGAGTTCATCTGTAGTGCGGCTGAATTCTTTAATGAAGTGAATGTGACTCAGGATGCCTTCGAGTTGTCTGAGAGATGTAGGTTTGTCGCTGCCGGGACGGAAGAAAGAACCCAGCGTAAATAGCGCATGACACATCGAGCGTGCGTAACGGTAATACTCGCTTTTAATGTTCACTTTTCTATTAACGACGAGGCCTGTAACCACCTGCCGGGATGGGCGAAACTGGAGGCGTGTTTTCGCCGGATTTATATTGAAACCAGAGTGTTTGATAATGCCTTCGATTTCGCTGCTAACCATCCATTGGTTGGGCTTATCGGATGGCGTAGCTAGTTTTTCAGGGAATGCCTTCTGATTCGTGGAAAATGTAATGTCATCTGCGTAGCGCGAGTATGTGCAGCCATATTTTTTTGCCCGTTGTGTTAGGCGGACATCGAGAATATGCGTGATGAGATTTGTGATGACTGGTGAGCATGGACTACCTTGCGGCAGTTCATTTTGATGACATGCTATCTGTGCAATTAAGGTGGCTACCGCAGGAGGCAGTTTGAAGTGATTGTTGCTAATGAAAAACCCGCGCACGCGCCCAAAATTAAAGGAAGGGAAAAAGTCTGCCAAATCTAAATTAAGGACATAGCGCCGATTGCGGTGGCACCTTGCATTGGTGTGGGTGCCAAGAACTTGATGTCCGTCTGATTCGATTTTTATTTTCTTTATAAAACCATGCGCGAGCGGCTTTCTTCGGGGGTTTTGTGCGTTTTCAATTTCTTGGATACAGCTGTTTAGAATATTCGCAAGTCGTCTTTGCGCTAATTTAAGGCCTGCGTTGGGAGCGTTAATTATGCGGTCGCCGCCAGATTTTTTTGGGACTTTAAATTGTGTATATTTCTGCTCAGGGGGAATCTTGAATAGAAGGTAGGCTAATTTTTTGGGTTCGAACCCTAAGAGCGGAGCAAAATCCTGAATGGATGTCGTATTTTTAAGTTTCTCTAAATATGACATGCAGACCAGCGCCCCTAAAGTTAGTGGGCTTATGGATACTCTTATGCGATGACGACAGCGATCCGCAGATCATTCATCGTGCATTAAGGACGCAAGGTAGCAAAACCACCTGACATTGGGGACATATATTGCGATACGCAATAACAAATCTATCCATAAGCCCATACCGACAATACAAGCATTAACCAATTTGTAAAAGACTGAGTTCCATGACATTCGACCTATCAGTGGAAAGCGATATCAAATCGCTGCGCCGGGGGCTGCACGCCCTAGAAAGGCAGGTTGTGCCGGAGGCAACGGTTCGGACGCTAAACCGGGTAGCAGACAGCGCGAAGGTCGCCAGTGCCTCGCATATCGCCCCGCAGATGGGTAGCAGGCAAGCTGGTATAAAACGGCGTATCGAAACGCGCCGTGCCAGCTTCAAACGCCTGTGGGCGACTTTGGTGGCAAGTGATCGCCCCCTGCATCTTATCGAGTTCGTGGTGGGGTCGCGCAAGCCGACGCAGCAGCCCGGTGGGAAGCGCGGTCCCGTAAAAGCGAAGGCATGGGGGAAAACGAAAACCTATCGCGGGGCTTTCATCGCGCCACGCAAGAAAGGTTCGAGCAGCACGGAAATTTATGTGAGGAAATCAGGAAAGCGGTTGCCGCTGAAGATGCTGTTTGGTCCCGGCATCATGCAGCTATTCAAGCAACGGGAGAATGCGGCAATCATGGAGAGC
>CAYGSA010000090.1:0-6829 GCA_964352375.1 uncultured Micavibrio sp. | reverse complement strand
AGCAGAGCGTGCACGCCAATACGAAGAATTCAAAGACAAAGTCGGCGAAGTCATCAACGGCGTTGTTAAACGTGTTGAATACGGTAACGCCACAATCGACATCCAGGGCCGCGCAGAGGGCCTTTTGCGCCGTGATGAATCTATTCCTCGCGAGCCACTGAATGTGAATGACCGCGTTCGCGCAATCATCTATGAAGTGCGCGAAGAAACACGTGGCCCGCAAATTTTCCTCTCGCGCTCACACCCGGAATTCATGGCAAAATTATTCACACAAGAAGTCCCGGAAATTTATGATGGCATCATTGAAATCAAGGCCGTTGCACGCGACCCAGGAAGCCGTGCAAAAATCGCAGTACAATCAAGCGAAAGCTCAATTGATCCGGTCGGTGCCTGTGTTGGTATGCGTGGCTCTCGCGTTCAGGCCGTAGTAAACGAGCTTGGCGGTGAAAAAATCGACATTATCCCATGGACAGAAGACCTTGGCTCATTCGTCGTCAGCGCCCTACAGCCTGCCGCCGTGTCAAAAGTTGTTCTCGATGAAGACAAAAACCGTATGGACGTTGTTGTCCCCGAAGAACATCTCAGCCTCGCCATTGGCCGCCGGGGGCAAAACGTACGCCTCGCATCCATGCTCACAGGGTGGGACATCGATGTCATGACCGAAGAACAAGAGGCAGAGCGTCGCGCAGAAGAATACAAAACACGCTCCGCATTATTTATGGAAGCCCTCGACGTTGATGAAATGCTCGCGCAACTTCTTGTCGCAGAAGGCTTTACAACGGTCGAAGAACTCGTCGAAACACCTGTAGATGAACTGAACGAAATTGAAGGATTCGAAGAAGACATCTCGACAGAGCTTCAACAACGCGCAAGCAATTGGCTCGAAGCAAAAGCAACTGAGTTGAAAGAAAAACAAGATGAATTCGGTATCTCCGATGATTTGATGACAGCAGAAGGCCTTCGCCCCGAGCAGATACTTAAATTGGGAGAGAAAGGTGTAAAAACCCTCGACGATTTAGCCGATCTTGCTGGAGATGAGCTTGTAGAAATACTAGGCAGCGATCAACTGACCGAGCACGAAGCAAACGAAATCATTATGCTGGCACGAAAACACTGGTTCGCAGAGGAAGATGCCGCGGCTGAGAAAGCAGCGACACTCGCAGAAAAAGAAGAAGAAAGCGCTGAAGCTTCGCCAAAAGAAGAAAGCACATAAACCAACAAACACTTTGCATAGAGTGCCACGCGCGTGTATACGTAATGGCACTCTAAAATTAAGCAGGATAAATGACCGAAAAAAAAGAAAAAGAAGACGATAAAAACCCAGCTGGAAAGACCCTGAGTCTCTCTGGAAAAACACTTAGCCTTAAGGGCGGCGGTGCAAAAGCTGGTGGTGCGCGTCCGAACACTGTATCCGTGGAAGTACGCCGCAAGCGTACAACAGCCGCGCAAGATCAAAAAACGGATACAGAAAAAACCCTGACAAACAATGAAAAAAATACCCGTGCCAAAGCTCTTGAAGCCGCGCTAAAAGGCGGAACAAAAAAGAAAGAGCTTCCAAAACGTCGTGTGATGACGCTGGAAGACAAAAAAGCCGAACTAGCCATAGAAGAAAAAGAGCGAAAAGAGCGCGAAGAAGCAAAAGCTGCGAAAGAAGCAAAAGCTGCGCCTGATGAAATTAAAGCCCCTGCACCTGACGATATCCCAGTTCCACAAAAAGAAGACTCAAAACGCAACAAGACATTCACAGACGATAAACAGCCCGAAGAGTCTTTCCGCGATAAAATGAAAAAGGCCGCACCTAAGCCTGCCCCACGTAATGTCGGAGATCGTCGCGGTGGCCGTATAACAATCACTCAAGCCATTAACAAAGATTACGAACGCGATCGCGGACCAAGCCTCGCAGCGCAAAAACGTGCCCGCGAAAAAGCACGCCTCGCCGCTCAACCCTTCAACGCACCGCAAGAAAAAAGTGTGCGCGAAGTAACACTCCCAGAGACAATCACAGTTCAGGAACTGTCCAATCGCATGGCTGAATCAGGAAAAGATGTGATCAAGGCACTGATGTTAATGGGCGTAATGGCAACAAACAGCGATTCTATCGACGCTGATACAGCCGAACTGATTATCGAAGAATTTGGGCACAAGGTAAAACGTGTCACAGATGCCGATGTTGAAATCGGTTTAGATGACATGGAAGACGCGCCAGAGGATCTCCTGCCGCGCCCACCAGTCGTTACTATCATGGGGCACGTTGATCACGGTAAAACATCACTGCTTGATGCACTCCGCCAAACAGACGTTGTCGCTGGCGAAGCTGGTGGAATTACGCAACACATTGGCGCATACCAAGTGAGAATGGAATCTGGCGAGAAAATCACATTCCTCGACACACCAGGCCACGCGGCGTTCACAGAAATGCGTGCTCGCGGTGCAAACGTAACTGATATTGTTATCATTGTTGTCGCAGCAAATGACTCAATCATGCCACAAACAATCGAAGCCATCAGCCATGCAAAAGCGGCTGACGTTCCGATTATCATAGCTATAAACAAAATCGATTTACCTGACTCCAACCCAATAAAAGTTAAACAAGACCTGCTTCAGCACGAAGTTGTGATTGAAGAAATGGGCGGCGATGTACAATGCGTTGAAATCTCGGCAAAGAACAAAATAAATCTCGACAAACTTGAAGAAGCTATCCTGCTGCAATCTGAAATTCTAGAATTAAAAGCTAATCCAAACCGCACTGCGCAAGGGTTTATCGTTGAATCAAAAATCGAAAAAGGCAGAGGCTCCGTTGCAACGGTTCTCATCCAAAAAGGAACTTTGCGCATCGGACATATATTTGTTGCTGGCGCCGCATTTGGAAAGGTTCGCGCACTCATTGATGATAAAGGCCGCAACATAAAAGAAGCGATTCCCGGTCAACCTGTTGAAGTTCTGGGCGCTGACTCTACGCCAGACGCAGGTGACATATTCAACGTCACAAAAGACGAGGCCCGTGCCCGCGAAGTGGCCGAATACCGCATCCGCAAGAAAAAAGAAATTCAGGCAGCAAATGCCGTCAAAGGCCGTACAACGATGGAACAACTACTCATGCAACGCGAAGATGGCGAAGCAACCAAGCTTCCCGTGATCATCCGTGCCGATGTGAATGGCTCTATCGAAGCGATAACAGGCTCACTCGAAAAAATGATCGAGGAAGACAACGACATCGAAATCCAAGTCCTTCATACAGGTGTTGGGGGAATAACGGAATCAGATGTCATTCTTGCTGCCGCTTCAGGCGCATTGATCGTCGGCTTTAACGTCCGTGCAAACACACAGGCACGTGATCTCGCCGTACGCGACCAAGTCGATATTCGCTACTATAATATCATCTATAATGTCATCGATGACGTCAAAGCCATCTTGACTGGTATGCTATCTCCAACAGTGCGCGAAGAATATCTTGGTCAAGTCGAAATCAAGCAGGTCTTCAACATCACAAAAGTTGGCAAAATAGCAGGCTGTGAAGTGAAAGAAGGAACCGTCAAGCGCGGCGCTAAGGTTCGCCTGCTGCGTGATAACGTGGTCATCCATGAAGGGATGCTCAAAACACTCAAACGCTTTAAAGAAGAAGTCAAAGACGTCCGGCAAGGCGAAGAATGTGGTATGGCATTCGAAAATTATGACGATCTAAAAGAAGGCGATGTGATTGAATGCTTCGAAGTCATTGAAGAAGCACGCGTCATTGATTAAAAACTCGCATCATGAAACGTAAAGCAACCAATTCAGAACCCTCACAAAGACAACGCCGTGTCGGAGAACAAATCCGTCACATTATCTCAGAAACCTTGCAACGCGGGCACTTTGACGATGAACTCTTGATAAACAAATCAAACACCATCATTGTATCAGAAGTTCGCCCATCCCCTGACCTCAAGCACGCACGCGCCTATGTGATGTCACTAAATGGCGATGCACTGGATGACCTGCTCCCCGCGCTGAACAGCCAAGCGCACATCTTTCAAAAAGACATCAACAGCAATTCAAACCTAAAATTTACCCCAAAAGTAAAATTCGTGACCGACACATCCTTCGACGAAGCCCAGCACATCGAAAATATTTTACGTGATATCGATAAATAATGGGAAAACGAAACAAAAAAGGTGATCACATCTCAGGCTGGGTCAATTTAGACAAGCCTTTAGAAATGACCTCCACCCAAGCCGTCGGGAAAATCCGCCGCATAATGAACGCCCAGAAAGTAGGCCATGCAGGCACGCTCGACCCACTTGCCACAGGTGTTCTCCCCATCGCTCTGGGTGAAGCAACCAAAACCATTCCCTACGCACAAGATGCAGATAAAACATATGAATTCACAGCCACTTGGGGGCAACAACGCAGCACCGACGACGCAGAAGGCGAAATCATCGCACAATCTGATAAACGCCCAAACAAAGAAGAGATAGAATTCCTCCTCCCGCGTTTCATAGGCAAAATAGAACAAACACCGCCTCAATTCTCTGCAATCAAAATCAATGGAGAGCGGGCTTATGACCTTGCGCGTGAGGGTCAAAAAGTTGAAATCAAAACCCGCATCGTAAACATTCACTCTTTAAAAATACTGAACCACGAGCAAGACAAAACAACCTTCGAAGTCAAATGCGGCAAAGGCACATATGTACGCGCTATCGCCCGTGATTTAGGCGAATTACTGGGCTGTTACGGCTACGTCAGCGCACTGCGCCGCACCCAAGTCGGTATTTTCGACAGTAAAAACGCGATTTCTCTGGACAAATTAGAAGCACTCTACTATAAATCCGCTCGGTGCGATGGCCTACTGCCGCTGCAAACTGTGCTGGACGATATCCCGGCTTTGGTTTTGACAGCGGAAGAAACAGCAGACCTTCGCAATGGACGAGCTTTAAGTTTTGTCTCTCGCCCTGATTTTCAGCGCCTCACGGATGCAGGAGTTCAGGACAACGAAACGGCATTGGCATTATTTCAAAATAATCCAATCGCCCTCGTAACAAGAGAAAAAGCGAACCTAAAACCCGTCCGCGTGTTTAACCCATAGTGATTTTTATTTATATATAAATAAAAATTGTACCGAGCAAGTGCGAGGCGCCCGTTAGGGCGGAAAACTAAAAAGCAAAGGAAAAAAGATGTCGATTACAGCTGAAAAAAAGCAAAAAGTTATTAAAGAATACGCGACAAAAAAAGAAGATACTGGCTCACCAGAGGTTCAAGTCGCAATCCTGACAAACCGCATTGAAGAGCTTTCACAGCATATGCAAGTGCATAAAAAAGACTTTCACTCACGTCGCGGTCTTTTGGCAATGGTCGCAAAGCGCCGTAAACTTCTCGACTACGTAAAACGTAAAGATGAAGAAAGATACCAAAAATTGATCAAATCACTCGGCATCCGCCGCTAAGATATATAAAAGCCGCCCAAATAACTGAGGCGGCTTTTTTATTGAACAGTTCAGTGTCTACAAAAAATAGCGCTTAAGAATTTTTCCATTTTCCATTTCAAAAACGAGCGGCTTACCCGTAGGCATCTCTGCCCCGTTAATCGTCTCTGGTGTTTCTGCCCCAAGAATAATCAACGTCGCACGTAAACTATTCCCATGTGCAACCATCAAAACGTTTTTACCCTCATTCACAAGGGGGCGTATCTCTTCTTCGAAATAAGGACGCACACGGTTTTCAACAACATCCTTTAAACACTCCCCCCCCGGCGGAGGCGTTTCATAAGACCGTCGCCAGATTTGCACTTGATCTGCCCCATACTTTTCGCGTGTTTCGTCCTTATCCAAACCAGTAAGGTCCCCATAATCACGCTCACGCAAATGTGGATGACGCACCATGTCTTTAAACAAATCCCCCTGCCCCGCTTCGGTCAAGGCAATATCCGCAGTACGATTAGCACGCTTTTGCGTAGAGCTAAAAACATGATCAAACTTAATTCCCGCATCACGCAAAGTCGCCCCTGCAACGCGTGCTTCTTCCTCACCTGCCTCCGTTAAATCCACATCATGAAAGCCTGTAAATTTATTCGCTAAGTTCCATTCTGACTGACCATGGCGGAGCAACACAAGATAATTCGGCATAGAGATATTTCCTTTGTTTCATTGACTTTACAGTGCGAACATGGCATGACTGACCCCAGTTGAAAAGAGGAAAGACGTGTGGTCGACCGTTAAAAGCAAAACTTTTGTTTTTTACCGTCCACCCCACAAATTTCTGAAAATTCTAAATTTAAAATAGAGACGCCATAGCTGCGTCAAAATAACTATGAAGGAAACCACATTAATGTTTAACGTTTATAAACAAGACATAGACTTTGCAGGTCAAACACTGACACTTGAAACAGGTAAAATCGCCCGCCAAGCAGATGGCTGTGTGATCGCAACAATTGGCGAAACAAGCGTTCTTTGCGCAGTAACAGGTTCAAAATCAATCCGTGACGGCCAAGACTTCTTCCCGCTGTCAGTCCATTATCAGGAAAAAACATACTCAGCCGGTAAAATTCCAGGTGGTTTCTTCAAACGCGAAGCCCGTCCGAGCGAAAAAGAAACACTAACATCACGTCTTATTGACCGTCCAATCCGTCCACTCTTCCCTAAGGGCTTCCTCAACGAGGTGCAGGTTGTATGTACTGTTATATCTCACGATCTTGAAAACGACCCGGACATAATCGCAATGATCGGCGCGTCTGCTGCTCTTACAATCTCTGGTATCCCATTCATGGGCCCAATCGGCGGCGCGCGCGTAACGTACAAAGACGGCGAATACCGCATTAACCCACCAATGCACGAAGTCAAAGACATGGATCTTGACC
>CAYGSA010000089.1:0-7071 GCA_964352375.1 uncultured Micavibrio sp. | reverse complement strand
GCGAAGAAAAAGGCGCAGAAATTTTTGACATGGACTTGTTCGAAGCCTTTGCAGAGATGAAAATGATCGAATATAACAATGGCATAATTGGATAGGAACGAAAATGCAGCCCTTTATAAAACTCACCGCAAAAGCCGCGCCGCTGGACATGATCAATGTTGACACCGACATCATCATTCCAAAGCAATTCCTGAAAACTGTGAAACGCACAGGGCTCGGAGTCAGCGCATTTTACAACATCCGCTATAATGATGACGGTACAAAAAACCCAGACTTCGCACTGAATAAACCAGAACACCATGGGGCACAAATCCTTATCACAGGCGAAAATTTCGGTTGCGGATCTAGCCGTGAGCATGCACCGTGGGCTATCCTCGATATGGGCTTTCACTGTATCATTTCTTCGTCATTTGCAGATATTTTCTTTAACAACAGCTTCAAAAACGGCATCCTCCCTATCATTTTACCGCAGGAACAAATCGACCAATTAATGGACGAAGCAAAAAACAACCCAGAGGCACAAATAACCATTGATCTTGAAAACCAGACCATATCACGAGGCAATACCATTAACTTCGACTTCGACGTCGACCCATTCCGAAAACATTGCCTTTTAAACGGCTTAGACGATATTGGCCTTACGCTTCAAAAAGAAACAGACATTACCGCATTCGAGAAAAAACGCGAAACAACACAAAATTGGATTTAGCTACGGTGTCATTCTGAGGCATAGCCGAAGAATCTTCTTGCAATACCCCAAATCCTTCGCTATCGCTCAGGATGACATTATTACAGGAAAAACACATGAGCACATATAACCTCCAAATCCTTCCCGGCGATGGAATTGGCCCAGAAATCATGACAGAGGCCAAAAAAGTCATTGGCTGGATAAATGACAATACAGACATTACAATTCATACAAAAGAAGACCTTTTAGGCGGGCAAGCATATGACGCATACGGCGAGCCACTCGCAGAGTCAACACTTGGAGATTGCCGCAAGGCTGACGCTATTCTCATGGGCAGTGTCGGCGGCCCCAAATGGGACGGCGTAGACTACAACAAACGCCCCGAAGCAGGACTCCTTCGCCTGCGCAAAGAACTCGACCTGTTTGCAAATCTTCGCCCTGCCCTTGTGTTTGACGCACTCATTAATGCTTCAACCCTCAAGCCCGAAATCGTAAAAGGCCTTGATATCTTGATCGTACGTGAACTCACAGGCGGCGTATATTTCGGCGAGCCACGCGGCATAGAAGATATTGGAAATGGTAACCGCCGCGGTTATAACACCCAAGTCTATACAACACCGGAAATTCAGCGCGTCGCCCGCGTCGCCTTCGAAATGGCACGTAAGCGCTCAAATAAAGTCCATTCCTGCGAAAAAGCCAACGTTATGGAAAGCGGCAAACTCTGGCGCGAAGACGTCACCGCCCTGCACGCAGACACGTACGCGGACGTACAGCTCGAACATATGTACGCCGATAACTGCGCCATGCAGCTCCTCCGCAATCCATCACAATTTGATGTGATCGTTACTGACAATTTATTCGGTGATATCCTCTCCGACGAAGCCGCCATGCTCACAGGCTCGCTAGGCATGCTACCCTCCGCATCACTTGGAGTTGAGGGAACCCCGGGGCTGTACGAACCCGTCCACGGCTCCGCCCCTGACATAGCAGGCCAAGGCAAAGCCAACCCCCTCGCCACAATCCTCAGCTTCGCCATGTGCCTCAGATATTCCTTCGATCAGGGCGCTCTAGCAGAAAGAGTCGAAAACGCCGTTCAACACGTTCTAAACAAAGGCATAAGAACCCCCGACATAATGGCGGAAGGATGCACGGAAAGCTCGACAAGAGAAATAGGAGATGCTTTAATAGCCTCATTACAGACATAACCAAGGAATAAAAAAATGATCGCAAGCTTGATTATTTTATTATATCTCGCAGGTATAATACCGCTCAGCAGCGCAATCCCATCACTTTACATTGCAGGAGCACTTCTCCTCATCGCAGAAATCGGCGTCGTATCCTTTGGCCTTTTGGCACTAAACGGCCTGATCGCAATCTATGCAGGCTATACCCTTCAAGCTGGGACTGATCTCGTCTTTGGAATTCCCATTGGCTGGGAAGTGCTGTTTGGCATCGCATTTGTGGAGGTGTTAATCATCGCCGTTGTTATAACAGTGCATATGTGGCTTCGCTCACAAAAAACCACAACAGGCATAGAGGGCATGATCAACCAACCTGCCACAGTGCTTGATTGGAGCGGAACAAAAGGAAAAGTCCGCTTCGAGGGTGAAATCTGGGAAGCACACAGCGCGGCCGAAATGGATTTAACAAAGGATGACACCGTTAAAATTGAGTCCGTTGGGAAAAAACAGCTCACAATAACGGCATAAAAAAATACGAAAATGACAATTTTTATAATACTGCTTATTCTCATTTCAATCTTGTTAATGGGATCAATCAAAATCATTAAAGAACACGAAAACGGCGTTCTTTTTACACTTGGTCAGTACACAAAAACCTACAGCGCAGGATTGCATATCGTATTCACAGGATTACAAAACATAGTAATCGTAGATATGCGCGAACAAACACAGGAAACCGACGACAAAAATATAATCACCCAAGATGGACTTACAGTAAACCTAAACGCGACGGTAAGCTACAAAGTCATAAACCCCGAACAAGCCGTAAATCAAGTGCAAGATTATAAAGAAGCCACGTTGGCCGCCGTCGAAAAGGCACTCAAAAATGATCTGACGAGCTATGACAGAGATGAAATCTTCGAAACGCGCCACGAAATAAAACAAGATATGCACGCACGTTTAAGGACAGAAACTAAAAATTGGGGCATAGAAATTACAGATTTAGATATTAACTTTAAAACCTAAACACCCACAGGAGAAAACCAACCATGTCATTCTTTGTTCCCTTCCTCGTCGTCCTTGTTATCATAATTTTATCATCAGTGCGCATCATCCAAGAATATGAGCGCGGAGTCATTTACACACTCGGCCGTTACACAAGCAATCGCGGCCCTGGCATACAGCTGATCATCCCCGGCCTACAGCGCGTCCTCATCGTTGATATGCGCATCCGCACAGAAGACGTCCCATCTCAAGACATCATCTCACGGGACAATATCTCTGTAAAAGTCAACGCAGTCCTCTATTTCCGTGTCGTCGACCCCGGCCTTGCCGTAAACAAGGTTGAAGATTTCAGAAACGCCACCAGCCAACTAGCACAAACAACACTGCGTTCCGTTCTTGGGAAACACGAAATGGATGAAATGCTGTCAAAACGTGATGAACTCAACATCTCGATTCAGGAAATCCTCGATACACAAACCGAAGGCTGGGGCATCAAAGTCACAAACGTGGAAATTAAAAACGTCGATATTGACCCCACAATGGTGCGCGCCATCGCAAAACAAGCCGAAGCCGAACGCGAACGCCGCGCGAAAATCATTAATGCCGAAGGCGAACTCCAAGCCGCGAAGCAACTGGACGAGGCCGCAACTATCCTCGCAAAACGCCCAGAAACAATGCAACTCCGTTACCTTGGCACAATGTCAGAATTCACAAATTCAAAAGGCAGCACAATTATTCTCCCCCTCCCCCTCGATCTGATTGGCGGCCTCACCAACGTCGTCAAATCCATCGCAAAAAAATAACAAACGCACCTCATAAAAACACAAAAAAGGCCTGAACAAATCAGGCCTTTTTCTGAGAGTGTCGTTAAGTTTTAACTTTGGATGCGTACAAAAGTAGTACAAATACCAGCTTGGTTAACCTCATCATAAGCTCCTGTTGGAACCGCGGCACCACCACCAGCAGGGACAACAGCACCCTCACAAGCAGCGAGACCACCACCAACTGAACCAGTCGTTGGGTTACCATCATCCAATTTACGATCAATGCGAGCCGCATCAACAGGCTTTAAATTAGGGACATTCGCAGCAGTTGAACCAGCTTGAACAATCGTTATGTAATGACCACGACGAACAGAGCCAGCAGGAATAATACCTAACGCAGCAACACCATCAGTATAGCCTGGACGCATTTCATTACCACGAATATCAGCATCAAGAAAACCTGCAGCATTTACACCACTAAGCAAGTCAGCAGCCTGCAACTGCAAGAAAAAAGCTACTTCTTCGTCTTGTGCTACAACAGCAAGAGGGTTAATTTCAAGAAATGTATTACCATTTGCTGCAGCTGGAGCACAGTCGCCAGTACAGTTAGGCAAACGCGTACCTGCATTCCTCATATCACCTGGGAAGGCATCATAAATATCACGGAACGTCGAAGCAGCAGCATCGACAGACTTAACCTGTGCAATCGTCGAATTGACTTGCGCATTCGCAATCATTTCCTGACCTTTAAGGATACCACCGATCAAAATACCAATAATAACCATAACGACGGCAAGTTCAACAAGCGTAAAGCCTGCCTCATTACCCATACTTTTTTGTATAGAGTGTTTCATAGTTTTCTCCTAAGAAAATTAAATGTTGTTTAAAGTGAAATTACTAAAGAATATGCTGGACAGCACGAAACAATCATACACGTCTTTTCAATTCTCTAATAGTATCAATATCATCACAATGAGGAAATTACCTTAAAAAACCCTTATTTTTTAGGCAAAACAAATCACCAGAATAAAATGAACAGTCAATTTAACAAAATGATAAGTTAGAGCAATCCATTAAGGTTTACTTAATCATATTGGAACGATAACTGCTCGGGCTCTGACCAACAAACTCCTTAAAGCAACGGTTAAAAGAAGGCAGAGAATTAAATCCAACCTCCTCTGCGATCGTTTTAATAGTTTCATCAGTATCTAACAAAAGCTGTTTTGAATCCTCAATCCGAAACTCATTCAAGAGCTGCGGAAAAGATTTACCAAAATGCGCATTAATAACGCGCGAAACCGATGCCTCAGAAACCCCCAATTCCTGTGCAAGATCTGTACGAGAGTAATTCACTTCATGATATATTTTCTCAAGCGCAAGAAGCCCCTCGATCCGCTGCGCGATATCAACATCCTCTTTTACAGCCTCCTGATTAACAGGCCTCTTATACGATACAGAAAGCGCATTCGGATATATGCGCAAAAGACTCGTCGAAACAAGATAAACAAAAGCAATTCCAAGCACCGTTCTAATAAGAACAAGGTTTTCTGAATCATGCTGTATAAGAATAGCCGACAAAAGCGCTATATTAAGAACGATCATAGATAAAATAAGCCAATAACGCTCTTTTCCTGCCTTTTGCTGCAAAATATCTGAAAAAATATTACGATGCCCCCAAATAAGCAGCAAACTTAATGCCCCTGCAACCGCTCCAGAGACATTAAGCCATGCAAAAAAATCTGGACAAAGCCACTCATCAATACATTCAGGATTAAAATACCCAACAAAATAACGGGAAAAACAAAAGGCCAAAGGCACAGACAATAAAATCATAAAACTCCACAGCGACGGCAGCTCCCGTATTCTAGCCATCTGTATCACAACCAAAACACTCAAAGGAATACTCAACGCCCAAAGCCCCCAACTCACGACATCATAATAAATCATCAGTTCAGAAAGCTGAGAACGCGCAAAATCAAAAAAGAACGCAGCCCCTAAAGTCAGAAAATAAAAAAACGGTACGATAATACGCCCAAAAGCGCCTGCACGAAAGGTCATATGCACAAGCAGATAAACACACTGCACAACTCCAATAAGAGACACAACTTCTATGGCTGTAAAACTAAGAGTTTTCATCGCGCCCCATCTTATAATATAAAATTATAATCATAGCCCATCACATAAAGAATTTTTTGCGGCCTCTTCCTCCTCTAAAAGACGCGTACACATAAATATACGCATAGAGTAAACTTCATTAGGATGAAGAGTCTCCGCACTTGTTTTTAAAATCTCAAGCATAAGCGCATAAGCTGCCTTTTTTTCACCCTGAACATTCATAATAAATGCGGGCATCTGACGCGCCCACGCCGGAACATCACTCGCCCCCGAAGAACTCATTAACTCCGCAAGTTCCAGTGCACGATCCAAATCATTCAAACGAAAACGAGCCAAAAAAACCCCCTGAGCCAGCCAGCGCCACTTTTCTCCATAAGGGCGAACACCAACCATTTGCAAATAATCAAGCAACGGCCTGAATTTCTCTGGCTTCTGAACACCGCCAAAATAATAGGCCGCCAAATAAGGCATAAAATCAGACTGCTCATCCAAATGATCTTGAAGAAAGAACCAATCAGCCAGTATATTGAAATTATAATCTTCCAACGGCGTAAGGCGCCCGCCCGTATCACCAAAGTTCTGAATCATAAGAGCATTAAGCCGATACGCAAAACTGCGATCACCAAGCCCTGCAAGAGATGCATATTTAACATCTGGTGCTGGCGGAACATTGACCCAAGACGCCTGAACAAAACGCACTGAAAACCACAAAGCGATATTAACAACCAAAACAAGAGCAAAAACAATTTGAAACTTACGATCAGCACACATGACAGCGAACATTCCCCCCCATCAAAACTGCCTGCGAGAAAAATCTAGGCAAGCTGCGCAAAGAACAAGAAGTGAAAAGGCAAAAACTTGTGCAAAAGCAAACCCTAAACTCTGCCATACAACGCCATAAAGCAGCCAAGATGATTGACCCAAAAGATCCAGCCTAGGCGTAATAACAGAGGCCAGCTGCAAAGCCATCGCATAAAGGCCCTGCCCATCAACGAGCGCAGAATCTATAATGCCTAAAAGTTGCCCCATAAGACGCCCAAGAACATAAACCCCCAAAGTGACCATAGCTGCTGACGACGCGCTTGTAATCTGCATCGCAAAAAACAAAGACACACAAACCATCGCAATACATTCAAACACAAGACTAAGCAGCCAAACCATATGATCAAGTCCAAATAAGTGAGGTGCTACACTATAAAGGGCAAAACCAACAGCAAAAACAACAATCATAGAGACGACAGAAAACGCAGCAGCATAAGAAACGACAACTTGTACACTGCTAAGTGGCCTGGAAAGCAAGAACTCAATATCTTTACTG
>CAYGSA010000088.1:0-7080 GCA_964352375.1 uncultured Micavibrio sp. | reverse complement strand
ATTTTGTGATTGGTGATCGTTATATGCGTGATGTCCTTCAGGGGCAGAGTGGCTTTTCGACGCAGGATATTAGTGGGCTTTCGGATTATCTGGGGCAGGTTGGAAATCCTGATCTTGGGGGCTTGGCTTTGGTGGAATTTCAAAAACGCCAGCGTGAATATTATGATGCGGAATGTCATTCTTTGGAGGATATGCACGTGGCGCTTGAGGTTTCTGAGCTTCCGTTTGTGCATGATTCAACGGGGAGTTTGTGCGAAGTTACGGATGAGGATTTGCTTCGTCGCGTTGGTGAGAAAACTTTGTTCGTTTATCTTAAAACTGATCATTCGGCGGAGAAAAAAGTTTTAAAGCGTGCTTATGAATATCCGAAACCGCTCTATTTTCCACCTATGCTTTTGCTGGCGATGATTGATGAATATCTGGCGCTTAATGGTTTGTGTAAAGCTGAGGAAATTGTGCCGGATGATTTTTCGCGCTGGGTGTTTCCCAAGCTATTTGCGGCGCGAAAGCCCAAATATCAAAGGCTGGCGGATTTGTATGGGGTGAGTATTCCTGCGTGTGCGTTTCAGGATTTGACATCGTCTGATGAGTTTGTGGGCATTATTGCGGAGCATTTAGATGATTAAGATCTACACCGATGGTGCATGTAGCGGTAACCCCGGGCCGGGCGGTTGGGGTGTACTTATGTTGTGGAACGGCCATGAGAAGGAAATGTACGGTGGTGAAAATGATACCACGAATAACCGCATGGAAATGATGGCAGTGATTGAAGCGCTGAAGGCGCTGAAGAAACCATCGACGCTCAAGCTTTATACTGACAGCAAATATGTGATGGATGGGATTACGAAGTGGATTGAGGGATGGAAGGCCAAGGGCTGGAAAACAGCGGCTAAAAAGCCTGTGAAAAACCAAGATTTATGGCAGGAGATTGATGTGCTTGTGACTGTGCATGATGTGCAGTTTATTTGGGTGAAGGGGCATGCAGGTGATCCGGGGAATGAGCGTGCGGATGAGCTGGCGCGGCGGGGGATTCCTGCCTAATCATTTAGATTTGAAAAATCGTGCTTACGCTGCGTGTTGCGGGCGTTTCCGCCTTCGGTGAGTTTTTTCAGGAGGTTTGCAAACCCTGTGTTGTTTTTTATGTCTGGGAAGTTTGTTTCGTTTTGGCGCGGGTGGCCGTATTTCATGATATCATGCCATATATGTGCGGGGAGGCCGCCGCCTGTGACACGGCGCATGGGGCTGTTGTCGTCGTTGCCGAGCCAGACAATTGTGACCAGTTTATCGGTGTAGCCTGCGAACCATGCATCACGGCTATCTTGTGACGTTCCTGTTTTTCCGTATGTTGGAAAGGGTAGCTTTGCCGCTTTTCCTGTGCCGTTATTGATGACGCTTTGCAGCATAAACGATATATTGCGTGCGTGGTTTGATTTTATAATCCTTGTATATTGTGGCTCTTCACGTTCGAACAGGATATCCCCGTCTTGAGTGGTTACGCGTGTTATGGCGTATGGAAGTATTTTATGTCCACCATTTGCAAAAACGGCATAGGCGGTGCCGAGTTCGAGCATTGATACGCCTGAGCTGCCGAGAGAGAGGCTGAGATCACGCTGCAAGGGGGAAATGATGCCGAGTTTTTTTGCGGTCTTTATAATGGGGCCCATGCCTATTTCTTCGGCGAGGCGCACTGTGGCGGTATTGAGAGATTTTGCGAGGGCGGTTTCCAGATCAACTGTGCCGAGATAATTTTCAGCGAAGTTTTTGGGGCGGTATTCACCCGATGTTATCGGTGAGTCCAGAATTTTGCTGCTGGGTTTCCATCCTTTTTCGAGGGCGGTCAGGAAGACGAAGGGCTTGAACGCAGAGCCAGGGGGGCGGCGGGCTTGAGTGGTGCGGTTAAATTGGCTCTCTGTGTAATTATGGCCGCCGACCATGGCGACGATTGCGCCGTCTGGGCGAAGGGTTAAAATACCGCCTTGCGAGACGAATTGCATTTCATCGGCGCGGTTGATTGCAGTTGTAAGGCGGAATTGTGCTTTGCTTTGGAGGGCGCTGTCGAGGGTGGTTTCGATGATGATATCGGTGTCTGATATTCCGATCATGCTGTCGAGGCCGTTCATTACCCAATCTGTGAAATAGCGGACATTTTGCTCTGATCCAGCCTTTTTATGGGGCAGGGTGAGGGTCTGATTTTCTTGGTCTTTTTGCTGTTCTCTGGTGATATAGCCTGCGTCATTCATGGCGTTTAAAACTACGTTTGCGCGTTCTTTTGCGCGTTGTGGGTTTTGGTGGGGTGAGTATTTTGACGGTGCTTTGAGCAAGCCGGCGAGGGTAGCTGATTCGAGGAGATTGACTTGTTTGGCGCTTTTTCCGAAATAAAGTTGTGCGGCGGCTTCGAAACCGTAGGTTCCAGAGCCGAGATAGACGCGATTCATATAGGCGCTGAGGATTTCGTCTTTTGTGAGTTGGCGTTCGAGCCATAGTGCGAGCAAGGCTTCCTGAATTTTACGGTCTATGGTGCGTTTATGGGAGAGGAACAGGTTTTTTGCGAGTTGCTGTGTGATTGTTGAGCCGCCTTGCACGAAACGGCCTTTGTAGAGGTTGATTATCATTGCACGGGTTATGCCCCATGGGTCTATGCCAGAATGATCATAGAATCTGCGGTCTTCGGTGGCGAGGACGGCATCAATTAAGTGTTGCGGTAGATCTGTGCTTTTTATGGTTTCGCCTTTACTTTCACCGTAACGGGCCAGCGTGATGTTATCGGCGGATTTTATGATAATTGAAGCGCGGCGTTCAAATACAGCAGATTGTGTTATGTCGGGAAGGTCTTTAGCGTACCAAAGAAGGACTACTGTTAGTGCAAGCCCTCCCCATATGGCTAAGGCGAGCATCCATCGTATGCCGCGCCAAAGGAGGGTGTTTTTTTTGGTCTTTTTGGACTTTTTTGTACGTTTTGCGGGTTGTTTCTTTTTCGCCATGGAAGTCAGTTTATAAGTTAAGTGCAGTCAAGCCAATAGCGGTTGCGTTCGGGGAATTTGTCGGTTGCAGGGAGGGTGTCTTGCAGTTTTGCGCCGACGAAGGTTACGATTTTATTGGCGGCCATGTCTGCGGGGGACACTGTGATGAGGGCGCGGTCTATGCCGAGATAGGCGATAAAGGGGATGCCTTTTTGCAATAGTTTTTTGCCGAATCCTTTGCCGCGCATGGAGGGGCGTATAATGAAATTCAGGTGTCCGCCCCATTTTTCCAAGTGCCAATTCAGGCGATGGCGGATATTGAGGGTTCCGATGAATTGGTCGTCTTTAGTAAGCCACAGAACGGTTTCGGGGACAGGTTCTACCCAATCTGAATATGGTTTGTGCAGGTTTTTTTTGCCGTCATTTAATTTTTCGATGAAGTCTTCGAAATTATTTTCAATCTCGTTGATGTCAAGGAAAGTGTATCGACCTTCTTTTTGGAATTCTCTGAGCGCACTGATGTAGCTTGCTTTATGTTCTAGTGCGGGCTTTTCAAGTTTTGCGGCTGACATTTTGTACTCTTTGTTATTTTTCAGTTTGTCTTATATAAGCGATTTTGTGCAGTGAAGCAAATGTCTTTGTTTTTGTTATATCATGAAGATTGCGGCGAGGCCGAGGAATGCAAAGAATCCGATTACATCTGTGACTGTGGTTAAAAGTACGGTAGAGGAAATAGCGGGGTCAGAGCCCATTTTATGGAGAAGGATTGGAATGCCTGCGCCGCACAGACCTGCGATGATGAGGTTAATCACCATTGCGGCGGCGATGACGCAGCCGAGGACGGGGCTGGCGAACCAGAGGGCGGCGAGAAAGCCTGTTAGAACTGCGAAGAGGAGGCCGTTGATGGTTCCGACCAATGTTTCTTTCCAGATGATGCGTAATGTGTTTGTGCCAGATAGCTCGTTTGTTGCGATGGCGCGAACGGCAACGGTGAGTGCCTGCGTGCCTGCGTTTCCTCCCATGGAGGCTACGATGGGCATAAGTACGGCGAGGGCGACGATTTCTTGAATGGTGGCATTGAATAATGAGATAACGAGTGATGCCAGTAAGGCGGTCAGTAGGTTGATAAACAGCCAGCGAAAGCGTGTGTTTGCGGTGGATATCACGGCGCGATACAGGTCGCCTTGTTCGACACCGGCCATGCGCATGATGTCTTCATGGGCTTCTTCGTCGATCACGTCGATCACGTCATCAATGGTAATCACGCCTATCAGGCGGCCAGCTTCGTCGATCACGGGAGCGGAGACGATGTTATCGCGGCGGAAGATTTGAGCGACTTGCTCCTGGTCCATCTCGGCGGGTATGGGATGGGTTTCGTCTAATGATAAATCTTTGATTTTTACTGAGCGTTTGTTGCGGATGATTTGGTTTAGCGGTATTTCACCCGTGAGCTGATGCAGGGGGTCGACGATAAAAATATCCAGGAAATCTTCGGGTAAGGTTGTGGAGGCGGCGCGAAGATAGTCTATTGTTTTTCCGACTGTCCAGAAGTCTGGGATGGTGACAAGTTCGCGGCGCATGAGGCGGCCTGCACTATCTTCGGGGAAACTGAGGCCTTCTTCCAGTACAAGGCGGGTTTTTGATGAAAGTTTCCGGATGATGTCTTGTTGGAAATCACTGTCCAGATTTTCGATCAACAGGAGCGCGTCATCGGATTCCAGCGTTGTAATAATTTCGGCCACTTGCGCGGCGGGCATGACAGAGAGGGATTGGCGCGAAAGCTCTTGATGCATCTCTGTAAATGTTTCTGGAGCCAGCGCATCGCCGTACATCGCCAAAAGCTCTTCGCGGTCTTCTTCTTTGATTTTACTGAGAAGTTGCGCCGAGTCACTGGCGCTTAGGTCATTGAGAACCGCATGAACAGTATCGGAGTCTTGCGCGTGGACGGCATCAATTGTTTCCTTGATTGTTTCATCAGGAAGGAAGGTTTGGACATCTTCGTTTTGCGCGGGTTGCTGGCTCATGCAAAAGAGTATAGGCGCGGGTTGTTATTGAGGGAAGAGGGAAGAAAATCTTTCCTCTTCTTTCTCTAATCTTATGCGCTTTTTATGAGGCGGTGGGTTACGTTGTCTATTGTTGCGTCTTCGAAAATTTGTGCGCCGACTGTTGCGAGGGCGGTCATATTGACCACGCTGCGGGTTGTTGCGGCGGGGGTTATGATGTGCGCCGGGCGAGCCGCGCCGAGCAGGATCGGGCCGATGCTAACACCGTCGGAGAATGTTTTGACCATGTTGAATGCAATGTTTGCTGATTCTACATTTGGCATGATGAACAGGTTCGCCTGACCTGTGAGTTTTGAGTTTGGCATGATGCGCTGGCGTACGGCTTCGGAAAGCGCGGTGTCGGCTTGCATTTCGCCATCGATTTCAAGATCGGGGTCGCGTCTGCGGATATCTGCGTAGGCGGCGCGCATTTTGTCAGCTGATTCACTTTTGAGTGTCCCGAAGTTTGAGTGTGAGAGTAAGGCGACTTTTGGCACCATACCAAAACGACGAACTTCTTCAGCGGCGAGCAACGTCATTTCGGAAATTTGAGCGACAGTTGGGTTACAGTTGATTTGTGTGTCGCAGAAGAAAAATGTTCCCTGTGAGATCAAAAGCGGGCTGAGGGCGGCAGGGGTTTCAACGCCTGCACGCAGGCCGATAATGTCTTTGATGTCTTCCAGGTGTGTATGGAAGTGACCTTGCGTTCCGCAGATTAGTGCGTCAACTTCGTCTTTATAGACCATGAGGGAGCCGATGACTGTGGCGTTTGTGCGAACAACGGTTTTGGCGTCATCTGGCGTTACACCGCGGCGTTCCATGATGCTGTGGTAGGTTTCCCAATATTCGCGGTAGCGCGGATCATCTTGCGGGTCGCAGAGTTCGAAGTCTTTGCCGGGTTTCATACGCAGGCCGAGGCGTTTTATGCGCTCTTCGATTACGGATTTACGGCCAATCAGTGTTGGTTTTGCCAGGTTTTCGTCTAGTGCGATTTGAGTGGCCTGAAGCACGCGCTCTTCTTCGCCTTCACAATAGACGACGCGTTCTGGATTTTCTTGGGCGCGCGAGAAAATGGGTCGCATAATGAGTTGTGAACGGAAGAAATATTGCTGTAATTTGTTTGCATAGGCTTCGAAATCTTTAATGGGGCGTGTCGCAACACCTGAGTCCATGGCTGCTTTGGCAACTGCGATCGGTAGATCAACGATCAGGCGTGGATCGAATGGTTTTGGAATGAGGTAATCACGGCCGAAGGCGAGTTCTTCGCCTGCATAGACGCTGGCGACTTCTGCTACGGCTTCTTTGCGGGCGAGTGCGGCGATTGCGTCAACGCAGGCCAGTTTCATCTCCTCGTTTATTGCTGTAGCGCCGACGTCAAGTGCGCCGCGGAATATGAACGGGAAACAAAGGACGTTGTTGACTTGGTTTGGGAAGTCAGAGCGACCCGTACAGACGATGGCGTCCGGTTTTACTTCGTACGCATCTTCGGGCATGATTTCTGGTGTTGGGTTCGCGAGCGCCATGATGAGCGGTGCGTCTGCCATGCGAGAGACTTTTTCTTTGTCCATGACGCCCGGACCAGATAGGCCAAGGAAGACGTCTGCATTGTCGATGGCTTCGTCGAGGTTGCGGGCGTTTGTTTTTGATGCGAATGCGGCTTTTTGTGGGTCCATGCCTTCTTTTCGGCCTTCATAGACCACGCCGTTGCGGTCACATACGATGATGTTCTCACGTTTTAGGCCAGCGTGAACGAGTAGGTTCAAACATGCAATTGCCGATGCGCCCGCGCCCGATGCAACAAGGCGGATATCTTCGATATTCCGCCCAGAGTGATGAATCCAGTTTCTGAAAGCAGCGGTTACAATAATCGCCGTGCCGTGCTGATCATCGTGGAATACAGGAATGTTCATGCGCTCTTTAAGGCGGCGTTCAAGTTCGAAACATTCGGGTGCTTTGAAATCTTCAAGGTTAATCCCGCCATATGTTGGCTCAAGCGATGCAATAATATCGACGAGTTTATCAACGTCGGTTTCATCAATTTCGACATCAACTGAATCGATGTTTGCGAATTTTTTGAA
>CAYGSA010000087.1:0-7099 GCA_964352375.1 uncultured Micavibrio sp. | reverse complement strand
GCAAATTTATCAGATTTGCCCTGTGTTTCGTAACGCGGAAGGATCAAGGCTTCATACACCAGAATTTACTATGGTGGAGTGGTATCGAAGCGGTGTTGATTATACTTATTTGATGGATGAAGTTGATGCGTTGCTCGCGATTTTTGATATTGAGGCTTGCGCGCGTTTGACTGTGTGTGAGGCGTTTATGCGTTATGCGGATATTGATTTAGAAGAAGTTCTTCATGATCGAGATGGTTTTGCCGCTGTATCAGGTGTGCGCGTTGTTAAATCTGATGGTTGGGATGATATTTTTCACGCGGTGATGGCGGAATCGATAGAGCCGAAATTAGAGCGTACTATTCTGTATGATTATCCTGTTTCAATGGCGGCTTTGTCGCGGAAGAAAGAAGATGACCCGAGGTTTGCAGAGCGATTTGAGCTGTATTTGAACGGCGTTGAGATTGCCAATGCGTTTTCGGAATTGACGGATGAGGTGGAGCAACGTGCTCGGTTCAATGCTGAGATGAATGAAAAGGAGCGTTTGTACGCAGAGCGTTATCCTGCGGACGAAATATTCTTTAATGCGCTGAAACAAGGTATGCCAGAATCGGCAGGGATTGCCCTTGGGCTTGATCGGCTCGTGATGGTGATTACAGGTGCACAAGATATTCGTGATGTGCAGTGGGTTGCTCGTCCTTAGCGCTTATAGTTATCATTTGCGGTTTTTGGGCAGTAATTGCGTTCTACGTTGAGGGGGTAGGCCGTTATTACTTCTGTTTTATCTCTGCTTAGAACGACGCGGATTTTTAGGCCGTCTGCTCTTTTATTTGTGACATAGTAGCCGTTATCTTGTTTGCGCCAATTTAGATTGTCGTTTGCAGCGATTTTTTCGACTGTTTGGATGATTTCATCTTTATCCCAATCTTGTGGGAATTCGCTTTTGCAGGGTTTGCCGATGCCGTGCATGTGGCCGCCACCAGAGCGATCGCCATATAATATATGTGTCTTTGCGCGGTGGCTGAGGGTGAATTTATCTTCCGTTGGCTGGGGTGCAGCGGACGAGGGCGGCGTTGTTTGCTCCTGATTTTCGAACTCACCGCCATAAAAGGCGATGAGGCCAATGAGTAATATTGTTGTGATAAAGAGCTTGAGCGCTTTATTTGGGCGTGGCTTGGGCATTACGCTTTGTAGATATCCATGATTTTAGCGAGCATGTCTTTTGCTTCGCCGTTTTCGCGTTGGAAGGAGTTGCGGCCGATGATTGAGCCGTTACCACCGCCATCACGAATTGCGATTGCGTCATCGTAGACTGCGTCAGCGCCTTTGGCTGCGCCGCCCGAGAAGACAACGATGCGGCGGCTGTCGAAACATGAGCGGACAACTTCTTTAACGCGTGCTGTTTGTGAGCTAACGTCAATATCGTTTTCTTCGAAGACTTTTTTGGCTTCGGGTTGCATGATGTGGTCTGTTGGAAGCTTTACCTTAATAATGTGCGCGCCGAGGAGGCATGCCATATGCGCGGCGTAGGCGATGACGTCAACGGCTGTCTCGCCTTCTTTTGTTACGCCTTCACCGCGGGCGTATGACCAGACAACAGATGCCAAGCCAACATCTTTGGCTTCGCGGATCATGTCGCGGACTTCTTCCATCATGTCGAATTGATTGTCGGAGCCGGGGTAAATTGTGAAACCAACCGCCGTACAGCCAAGTTCTAAAGCGTCTTGGATGGAACCTGTGATGGCTTGGTTGCCGTCCTGGTTTTTGCCAGAGGCGAGTGAGTTTGCGCTGTTATATTTCAGGATTGTGGGCACTTGGCCTGCAAATGTGTCAGCGCCAGCTTGAAGTGAGCCGAGGGGGGCTGCGTATGCGCTGCAGCCAGAATCGATGGCGAGTTGGTAGTGGTAATGCGGGTCGTAGCCAGCAGGGTTGACGGCGAATGAGCGCGCGGGGCCGTGTTCGAAGCCCTGGTCAACAGGAAGGATCACCATTTTTCCTGTGCCAGCAAGCGCGCCGTTACCCAGCATACGCACAAGGTTGCCTTTTACGCCTGCATTTTCGTTTTCGTAGTTGTCTATGATTTTTTTGACTGTTGGTGTAAGTGCCATTTTCCTGTCTCTCTGTTTTATAGTTTGTTTTGTGTCATTCTGAGCGGAGCGAAGAATCTGCTCGATCTTGTACTATAAGATCCTTCACTGCGTTCAGGATGACAGACAGGGTTGTTTTACCAAATTTTGCGCAAAAGAAAAGGCCTCAAATGAATTTGAGACCAAGTCTGGATTTTATGTTTACGATGATTACTCGTTGGTAAGGCCACCAATTATTACAGCAGCATCTTGGAAACGGCCCGGTACACCGTCAATGCCAGCGTTTACAAAGTCCGCTCCCATTGTTGGCATTATGCCATCTCCAAAAGCACCTGCAGCTTCGTGTGCCATTATTGTTGTAGCATTGCTATTAATTGCCATCTTCTATAACCCCATCTTCTAAGAGCTTGTTATACGCTCTGTTATCCGTTGTTGCGGGACCGTTATACAGATTTTCCATTATTTCGGATTTTTCTGCTTTCACCTTATCATATAAAGTTGCGACTATTCGTGCATCTCTTAGAGTAGGACGATCCTGCTTTAGAAGTACTATATACTGATTTAAAAATTTTTGCAAGCCTTCATGTTTCTTTGGAAAATAGTCTAAAGCCTGCTCTAGCGCGCGCTTTGAATAGCCGCAGGTCTCTAATTTAATCGCTCTGCCATCATTTTCCGCTTCTTGACGAATAATGCAGCCGTAATTAAACAACCATTCTATTTCTCTGTTCATTGCGGATTTGGTGGTTTTTAACTTGTGCATGATCTCGGTTTGGGTGATTCCAGGTGTTTCGTCAATGTAATTCAGGACAAGCGCACGTCTGAGCGAAGAGGAGGGATCACCCGCCAATGCCTCTACGAGATGGTCAAGAACAACGCAGGACTTTTGTCCGCGCGTGGCCATTACCTTTTTCGCCTGTTGCTTCATGAAATTCATATGAATACTATACCATAATCGGGACTAATTTCCAAAGCTTTCGGTTATTTATACCCGACTTCGTGCATTTTTAATGCGGTGTCGATCATGCGGCAGGAGAAACCCCATTCGTTATCGTACCATGACATCACGCGGACGAAGTCATCTTCTACGACTTTTGTGCCTGCGAGGCTGAAGATTGAGGAGTGCGGGTCGTGGTTGAAATCGATTGAAACGCATGGGTCGCTGTAGACGTCTAAAACGCCTTTGAGCTTGCCGCGGGCGAAGCTTGTGACGGCTTCGTTAATTTCTTCGACGCTGGTTTTCTTTGAGGGGAGAAATGTTAGATCAACCAGTGACACGTTCGCGGTTGGGACGCGGATGGCGACGCCGTCTAGTTTTCCGTTTAGCTCTGGGAGGACGAGGCCAACGGCTTTGGCTGCGCCTGTTGAGGTTGGGATCATGCTCATGGCGGCTGCGCGGGCGCGGAGCGGGTCCGCGTGCGAACCATCAACCAGGTTTTGATCGCCTGTATAGGCGTGGATTGTGGTCATGAAGCCTTTTTCGATGCCGACAGATTCGTTCAGTGCGTATGCTACGGGCGCTAAGCAGTTTGTTGTACATGATGCGTTTGACACCATTGTGTGTTCGGCTTTGATGAGGTCGTGGTTTACGCCATAGACGACGGTCAGATCTTCGCCGCCGGATGCGGGGGCAGAGATGAGGACTTTTTTTGCGCCGGAGGCGATGTGGCGGTCTACGCCTTCGCGGTCTTTGAATTTGCCTGTACATTCCATGAGGATGTCGACATCTTCTTCACCCCAATGGAGGTTTTCAGGTTCGCGGTTGCGGAAGCGGCGGATGCGTTTACCATCAAGGATCATGGAATCATCGCCGTCTCGCTCGACGGTAAATGGTGCGCGGCCGTGGATTGAGTCATATTTCAGAAGCGGGAAGAAGTTTCCGCCCGGGTCGTTTATGGCGACAATTTCGATGTCGTCGCGTTTTGATTCTAAAATTGCGCGCGCTGTTAGACGGCCAATGCGTCCAAATCCGTTAATCGCTACTTTTAAAGTCATTTTAATCAGTCCTCTAGTTTTTACTTTTTAGTCTTGCTTCTGCGGCGGCGACAATTGCGTCTGTCGTTATACCGAAATGTTCATATAATTCATTCGCAGGAGCGGAGGCGCCGAAGCCGTTCATTCCTATAAATGTATTATGCGCGCCGATCAACCCTTCCCAGCCTTGGCGGATGCCAGCTTCGATGGCGATTTTTACGCTGGAATTGCATATCAGGCTTTGGAAGTACTCGCCAGACTGTTCTTTGAATAAATCGAGGCAGGGGCAGGATACGACGCGTACGTTGGCGTCTATCTTTTCTGCGGCTTCGATGGCGAGGTGGACTTCGGAGCCTGAAGCGAAAAGTGTTACGTCTGGCTGCCCATCACAGTCTTGAAGGATATATGCACCTTTTAATGTTAGGTTCTCGGCGCGGTCATCACAAAGCGTTGGCAGGCCTTGGCGTGTTAGCGCCATAACAGATGGTGCGTCGTCTTTTTTGAGCGCAATTTCCCAGCTTTCTGCGGTTTCAATGCCATCACAGGGGCGGAAGACATATGTGTTGGGAATTGCGCGCAATGATGCGAGGTGTTCTACGGGTTGGTGCGTTGGGCCGTCTTCGCCGAGGCCGATTGAATCGTGGGTCATGACGTGAATGACGCGTTGTTTCATGAGCGCGGCTAGTCTGATTGCTGGGCGTGCGTAATCTGCAAATTGCAGGAAGGTTCCTGCGTAAGGGATGATGCCACCGTGGAGTGTCATGCCGTTCATTGCCGCGGCCATGCCGTGTTCGCGTACGCCGTAATTGACGTAGTTTCCGCTGTAATCGTCACTGTCGATGACTCTTGAGCTGAAAACTTTTGTGTTGTTGGAGCCTGTGAGATCAGCCGAGCCGCCGACCATAGAGGGGATCGCGGGAATCAGTTGTTCAAGGCACATGCCTGATGTTTGGCGCGTGGCTTTGTTTGGCTTTTCTGATGCGAAGGATGATTTTAGGGCTTTGATTGTTTCGTCTAATTTTGAAAGGTCTGTGTCATAGCTTTTTGCGTTTGCAGGTGCCTGAGTTCCCAGAGCGCGCCAGTTGTTTAGAATTTCATCGGGAACCTCAAAAGGCGCATGAGGCCAGCCGATATTTTCGCGCGTGCCTTTAATTTCATCTTCGCCCAGTGGCGCTCCGTGGGAAGAGGCGCTTCCTTCTTTTGTTGGTGCGCCGTATCCGATTTTGGTTTTGCAGCAAATCATGCTGGGCGAGTTTGTGGTTTGGGCTTTGGCGATGGCGGCTTCGATTTCATCGAATTTGTGGCCATCTACTTCTTGTACGTCCCAGCCGTAAGCTTCGAAGCGTTTTGGTGTATTGTCGATGAAAGTGAGGTCAGTTGAGCCATCAATAGAGATGCTGTTGTCATCATAGAGGACAATCAGTTTTGATAGTTTTTGGTGGCCAGCGAGGGAGCATGCTTCGTGGCTGATGCCTTCCATGAGGTCGCCGTCGCCGCACATTGTATATGTATAGTGATTGCAGATTTCATCGCCGTGGCGGGCGTTTAGGATTCGCTCTGCCAGTGCCATTCCAACGGCGTTGGCGACTCCTTGTCCGAGTGGGCCTGTTGTTGTTTCGATGCCTGCGTCATGTTCGACTTCGGGGTGGCCTGCGGTAATTGCGCCGAGCTGGCGGAAGTTTTTGATTTGCTCAATCGTCATTTTTTCATAGCCAGTAAGATAATTCACGGCATAAAGAAGCATTGATCCGTGGCCGCCTGAGAGAACAAAGCGATCGCGGTTCGGCCATTCGGGTGTTTTAGGGTCGAACTTCAGGAATTTGCTGTATAGCACCGTGGCGACATCGGCCATGCCCATCGGCATTCCGGGGTGGCCGCAATTTGCCTTTTGCACGGCGTCCATTGACAGGGCGCGGATCGCGTTTGCCATGCCTTTTAATTGTGAGTGGTCGAGGGCTCGGGGCGCAGCAGAGGCAGTGGCCTGTGTCATTATTGTTTTTCCTGAATAATGTCTTATAAAATCGGACATACAATGCAATGCGCGGCGGCTGAGGTCAAGGCCTGTGGATCAAATTGCTGTGGTTTACTTTGAAAAAATTATCAGCGCCCGTTGATTGTCTTCGTATGCTCTATCATACTTTGTTTAGAGTTATGGTTTCACCTAATGTTAATGAGTACTTCATGTCATCTATAAGATTTGCCTTAGAAAAATTAGACCGAGCAGTTGGCAAGCTTGATTCTTCAGTCTCTACTGTAGAAAAGGCTTATCGAGAGTACGCTCCTCCTCAAGAGGAGCTTTTTGATGCGGCAGGCAATGTTATTGATGTTGATTTTGTTGCTCGGCGTTTAGATCATGCGATTGAGCAAGTTGAAACATTATTGAGTGAAGGAGAGTAAGATTATGCCAGAGGTTACTTTGCAAATAAACGGGCGTGGGTATGGTATTTTTTGTGATGATGGTCAGGAAGATCGTATTTTAGAGCTTGCTGAGTTTATTGATTCTCGGTTGCAGGATATTGCGGCCTCAGGCGCGGCGAGTGCGGAATCGCATTTGCTTGTGCTGACATCTCTGGTTTTGGCGGATGAGTTGTTTGAAGCGCGTGAGAATGGCGGGCAATCCTCTTCTGCCTCTGTTGATGAAGAGCAGGCGGCACAGTTTATTGAGCATTTGGCAGGTAAGATCGAGCATCTGGCGGGTCGTATTCACTCTAAAGAAGCTGCTTAGCCTTCCCAATTTCCCCTTTCATCGCGTTAATCGTTGTTCATGTAGTTCTTCTACGTGTCTCTTCTCTTGCCTAATGAAAGAAAAAATTGTTTTGGCTGATGACTGTTGATGTAATTCAAACGTGCTGAGCATTGCGTGCATGCGCTTTATCTTGGTGAGCGATGCTTTTTCGTACTCGGGAGCTGTCCCTGTTTTTGTTCAATCGGTTTGCTAGGCCGTATTCATGTTTTCGAAGCGTTTTTTGCAATCCTTTCTTTGTTATGTTATCTTTTTAATATGAATATTAGGCTCAGGACCTATTAATTTTCAGGATTCCCAAACGCGTTGAGATATGATT
>CAYGSA010000086.1:0-7230 GCA_964352375.1 uncultured Micavibrio sp. | reverse complement strand
CCGTAGCAACACCTTTCCCACCTTTGAACTTGAGCCAAATAGGGAAGCAGTGACCGATTATTGCAAAAGCACCAATAAAAAGTGCTGAAGTTTCATAGTCACACATCTTAGTACTAACGCTTGTGAAATAAAGAATAACGACAATCGCCTTTAAAGCATCTAAAGCAAGAGTAAAAACCGCAAGTAATTTATTTCCCGCCCTTAAAACATTTGTTGCGCCAGTGTTTCCTGAACCTTCATTGCGAATGTCTTTTTTTAGATAAATTTTTGTTAGAACTAATCCAAACGGAATGGAACCCAAAAGGTATGCGAAAAAGATCTCGGGTAAACTAGTGACCGAACACACGATTGCTGCATCACTACCAAAACCATTCATGCTATCCACCCATAACCATATCCAGCACCGCCATACGCGTGGGTATACCGTTCGCAACCTGCCGCTTCATCATGGCGCGCGCATCATCGGCGACGTCATCGGCAATTTCAACGCCGCGATTCATCGGCCCCGGATGCATCACAAGCGCATCAGGCTTGGCATGTTTCAAACGCTCAAACGTTAAGCCGTGATTGTTGAAATAGGCCGCTTCACTAGGGATAGAGCCACGATCCATGCGCTCCTTTTGGATACGCAGCATCATCACAACATCCGCGTCTTTAATGCCCTCTTCAAGGTCTTCAAAACAATCTATCCCCTCAGCTGGCATTTTTTGCGGCATCAACATCTGCGGCGCGACAAAACGCACCTTCGCGCCCATCTTGGTCAAGAGCTGCGCATTCGAATTTGCAACGCGGCTGTGTGCTACGTCCCCGCAAATTGCCACGGTCAATCCCTCCAGGCGCTCTTTCTTTTGCACAATCGTCAGCGCATCAAGCAAAGCCTGCGTCGGGTGCTGCCGCCAGCTATCGCCCGCATTCACAACCGCGCAATCCACGCGTTTGGCTACAAATCCCGGCGCGCCATATTCACTGTGGCGGATCACGATGCAATCAGGCTCCATCGCCGCGAGCGTATCAATCGTGTCGGAAAAACTCTCATCCTTACTCAGCGAACTCACATTCGCATTCCAATTCACAACATGCGCCCCAAGGCGTTTCGCGGCGATATCAAAAGAGGTGAGAGTGCGCGTCGAGCTCTCAAAAAACAGCGTCAAAACCATTTTATCCGCCAGCACGTCTTTGTCCCAACGCCCGTTATGCATCGCGCGTTCATAATACTCCGCACGGTTTAAGATATCCTGTATCTGATCCGCAGACAGCTCATCAATGCCAAGAAGGTGTTTCATACCCATAGGAAAAGCATATTCCTTTATAATAAGTCCAGCAGAATTTTCGGCAAATCCCAAAACTGATAAATTGCAACGGTCAAAATGCCAACAATAAATCCTGGCCCCGCGGGAATGGAAAGCTGCGATAACGGCGTGTCGCGCTCAAACACCATTTTATGAATGACGCCATGCACAAGTCCTGCAAACGCGCCAATCGTAATCGCAAGGAATATCCCCTCACTGCCCAGCCATATCCCCGCCGCGCCCATAAGCTTTACATCACCTAAGCCAAGCGTATCTTGCCCATAAAACCTATTCGCCACAAATCGAACAGCCAGCAATAACCCGCCACCGGCAATCATGCCAATAAAAGAAGAAATTGGTGTAAAAAAGACAAAATTCAAAAGAAAATGAAAGGCTACCCCGCACAAAAAGAATCCCAAAACATAAACATTAGGAAGCAACCGCGTTTTTAAATCAATAACCGCCAGCAAGCCCAGCAAGCCAATCGATAAAACACACAAGAGTATTGTGAAAGCAAAAATCATAAGACTTCCTATCATATTTGATCTAAAATTAGGATAGTCTTTACATTATATATATATATTTGGTGTGTAATTGGGTCTTAGTCTAGGTAATGCGAATGGCAGATAAAAAGAAAATATTGATAGTTGAAGATAACGACTTCGTCAGGATGCAGCTCTGTAACTTTATTGAAAGTGTAGGCTTTGAAGGGATTGAGTCCACCGATGGTGCGCAAGCGCTTGACGTAATAGCCCAAGAAGATATCGCCTTGGCCCTCGTAGATGTCCGTATGGAGCCTATGGACGGCTTTGAATTTATCCGCACCATCCGTAATCGTAATATCGAAACACCTGTCTTTCTTGTGACGGGTGACGATAATCTTGATTTACTAAGTGAGGCCTCACGTTTAGGCGTCACAACCGTGCTCAAAAAACCTGTGCAAAAAGATCGGTTGATTAAAATGATGGAGCGCACCTTAAACATGGAAAACATAGAATCTTAGTGTTAACTTAAAAGCGTTTTTTACAAAAAAAATAAGCGCTAATGGTAAACAAGTCTAAAAAAACCTCCAAGGCAAAACACAGGTTTCGCTTTTTAAGAATCTCAATCGCATTATCAACGATAGGCGTGCTAATATCTGCGTGCGCACCCGTCAATGTTCCGGCTGCGCGAAATCTATCAATACCATCTCCAACAGCAGCTGCAGGGCGCGCAGAGGCTGTGAACGAAAAGCCGGATAATGTTGTTTATCTGCCTCTCGGCAGTGATGTGCTTGTGCCAAAGTCAAGCGGTGGGTTGGGATTGCCAGAGAGGTATGTTGGGCCGTTCGAGCTTCGCTCAGAGACAGTTGCTGGGGCTTTGCAGCTCGTTCTGGCTGATTACGAAGTCTCGATGGCGTTCCAGACTGATGTTGCTTTTGAGCGCACAGTGACAGTTGCAAATTTACGGGGCTCGCTCCCAAAAGTCGTGAATCGCATATGTAGTCTTGCCGATTTATATTGCTCATATGAGGATAATTTGCTGGTGGTCAAAGAGACGGAAACTTTCAGCGTCAGCATACCGCCCATAGGCGGGGAGACCGACTTTCTTGCGAGTCTGGCGACGGGCTTGCAGGCCATTACAGGCTCCACACCAATCACGGAAAGCGCAACAAGGACGATTATTTACACAGCAACAAACAGAACGGCGGAGCTTGCCGAGCGTTATTTTCAACGTATCCGCGCCAGCACGGCTTTGATCGTTTTTGAGGTGTATATCTGGGAAGTAACGCTTGATAATGCAAACTCAACAGGAATAAATTGGGATGGGCTTGGTGAGCTTGGAAAGTTTAATGTTGGTTTAAATGTTCCTGGCTCTGCGGGTGCGGATTTTAATCCTGTTGGAATTGGGCTACCAACATCAGGGAATGTTGATTTTGCAGCAGGAGATGTCCTTGAGTTTATCTCTACATATGGCGCAGTCAAAACCATATCCCAGCCTCAAATCACGGTTCTTTCTGGCGCGCAGGCTAGTCTTAGAGCGGCAGATACGGTCAATTACGTATCCGCGTTAACACGCTCAACAGAGGATGGCGAAACCACAGTCTCCACAGAGACGGATTCTGTCGACACGGGGTTCAGGCTAACGATCCAAAGTAACTGGGATAACGCAACTGTCTACGGAAGGATCGAAATTGCACTAGAAGAATTTCAAGGGTTTCAGAACTTCGACGCCGACGGAACAGTGCTCCAGCTTCCTGAAACAACCGAAAGAGAGCTTTCTACTCAAGTAAGGATTCGCCCGGGCGACTCTCTGCTGATAGCAGGTCTTGTGCGCGAAAGTGACCAATTTGATAGCGCTGGCCCCGGTTTTCAGTCACCATTCTTCCCATCATCAAGAACGGTGGATGTTGAAAATACCGAGCTTGTATTCTTGCTCAAGCCGCGTGTGATTGTCTACACTTCAGATAAACAGTAAATTTCAAGAGCCCTAATTGGACTTATAATTTTCGTTGAATCATGTATAATTTGTGGATAACGTGTATCAGTGTTGGGTTTTTTTCACCCCAACCTTTACACTCTAATACGTCTATGGAGCGTCCTGCTTCAAATTCAGTAAAGTTCTATAATTATGCACTCGCATTGGTTTAAAATTACTGCCTTTACAATATTTGTTCATATACTCTGTAGTATGGCAGGAATTTCTTATGCCCAATATCCGGGTTTTGATGGGCCAGGTAACCGTGCTGGCGGCGAAATAGGACTAGCCCCTGTGAGCGATAAAGTCGACGGTGGAACAGTTCCTGTCGGTGCCTCTTCGCAGGTGGTTGTGCTCTTCCGCAATGAGGGCGGTCAGCCTGTAGAGACGGGCGAAATTCAACTCTACCCTTCATCAAATGTATCTGCATCCGTATCCCTCAATCAATGCATAACCGAACCACTCTCCGCAGGTGCGGAATGCGCAGTGGCTATATCAATAAAAGGCCTGCAAGCTGGTGCATGGCGCGCCGAGATGTTGATGCTCCACAGTGGTCGCTCGCGTCTTGTGACAACAACATTATCAGGAATAATTGATACAAATGGAGATTCAACAGACCGTCTCTCAAGCGATGTCGAGGTCATTCCGAATGAGCTGAACTTCGGCGCATTAGGGGCAAGCCATACGCTCGTCGAATCAGTAATCCTGCGTAATATCACGTCAGATCCTATCAGCGTATCGGACATTACTATTAATTCCTCCGATGGCTCTGGTTTTTCAGTCGAGGCAAATTGCGAAGTCCTAACGCCAGGGCAAGCATGCCTTGCAACAGTAAAATGGGCGCCCAAACAAAAAGGCCCTTCGACAGGCGTCATGGTCATAAACCATAGTGGCCCAAGCGGCCTTGTGCGGATTCCACTCTCTGGTGATTATTCGCCAGATGATATCAATCAAGCCGAAATCTTCCCAGAAGCTGTGCCTGGACGCGGCCTGCTCGTCTCATCACAATTAGAGGTGAACTTTGGCGGCGCAGTAGCCTCAGCATCAACCATAACAGTATCCCTCGTAAATACAGGAGATACCTCACTGAAAATTAATGACATTAAGTTGTCTGGAAAGGATAACGGCCTAAGCATTAATGAAGATGGCTGCGCTACAGGCTTAGTCTTAAAGCCAGTCGAGGCATGCCCGTTAACGCTGACATGGTCGCCAACACGCACAGGCGAGCTTTTGGATGACATGCAAATCAAACATGATGGAGCAAGAGGGATATTAATCCTGCCCATTCGCGGAACGGCCGAAAAAAAAGTCAGTCAGGATCAAAAAGCTATTCAGTTAGATCAGGCGACACAAGTTATTGATACCAGCCTTCCCGAGCGCCAGTCTCAAAAAACCGACCACAATACTAAAAGAGAAGTTCCGGTCGTTGCAAATGCATCAAGCGCGTTAGATGGTTTCAGAATAACCTCTTTCTCCAAAACGCGCGCAATTGTAAATGGGCCAAGCGGCTCAAAACTTCTGTTTGACAAGGAGTCCGCAATTATTGGCGGTGTTCAATGGGATATAGAAATTGGAAGAAACGGTATCGAGTTCGCACAAGGGGATGATCGTATTCTCCTTCTTTTTGATCGATCTTTATCTTCTGTTAACCGTGGCGCGTCACAATCGGTAAGTACGGTCGAGACGCCTGCAGATCAATAATTAATCCACAAAAGCAGATTAATGACACAAGAGACAAAAGAAAAAAAACAAGATAAACGCGAAGGCAAAGAGCGCTACCTCGATATGGTGCAGCGTGAGCGCTCCATGATGCTTGAGCAAGGAATCGCACGCTCAACCGAACAGCTCCTCGATATGGCTGGCGCGTCTTCACAAACTGACTTCGACGAAGAAGAGGCCGTTAAAGACCGCGCGACAGGTGATCAGCTGCGTGCGATCCTTCCCGTACAATCATGGCTCCCGCTACATATTCACCTTGTGGGATTGCAAGAAGGCACACTAAAGGTCGCGCCACTGCACGACATGAACGAACGTCAAACACAATCGCTCATCTCCACCGCAACGCGCAGCGGATTCAAAGTCGATAAAGTGGAAATCGAAGTTTGGGATCGCAAAGAACTGACCGATACTTTACGTGCTGTGCGTGATCTTTCCGCTGACAGATGTGAGAAAACCTTATCCTTATGGCTCGGCGATACAGATAATGGCTTGCTCCTCAATCAGTTCCAGCGCGACATGATGGCCGAAGCATTGCAAATGCGCGCCTCTGATATTCATATCGTTCAAGATAACAACCCCGAAGCGCCAAACTGGATTCAATACCGCATAGACGGTGATCTGATGCCCATGCACTTGCTTCCCGCCGAGGCAATGGCGCGTTTAACAACGCTAATCAAACGCGATGCAGGTCTAAACTTCGGTGATCGCGTGACCCCAAAAGATGGACGTTTCGGCTTTCAATGGCAAGGACGCAGTATCGACGTGCGTGTTGCCGCAGGCCCGCAAGCACAAGATGGTGAAAAACTGACGCTGCGTTTGCTCGACCGCGCCTCGCTTAAGGGCTTTGACGAACTCTTCCGCCGCCACGAAGAAGTGTCGCACCACCTCTCAAAACTTCTCTCGCCAGAAATCAAAGGTGGAGGAGGCTTGATCCTTCTCTCAGGCCCAACAGGATCTGGTAAGACAACAACGCTCTACGCCTGCGTGCAGCAAATTGATCGCCGCCGCAAACATGTGTTAACCATCGAAGACCCGATTGAATATGAACTGCGCTACGCCACACAATGGCAAGTACGTCCAGGCATGAAAGGCGGCGAGTTCTCTGACCTCATCCGCGCAGCCATGCGTCATGACCCTGATTACATTGTAATCGGTGAGATGCGCGATTCCGACACCGTTGAAACATCTCTGCGCGCCGCCGAATCGGGCCATACTGTGATCTCCACAATTCACGCCGACACCGCGCTCCAAACCTTCGAGCGTCTGCGCTCCCTCATGCCCGCGACGAGGGAACGCGCCTCAACATATACACTCGCGCAGCAAGTTGGCGCGATCCTCAATCAACGCCTCGTCAGAACGCTTTGCCAAGGCTGCGCACACAAAACAAGAGCATCCGAAGTGCTCGCTGAGCTCGAATTGAGCACATTAGGCATCGACCCCAATCAAACTGTTCGTAAACACAACACATCAGGCTGCGATCTCTGCAGCCGCACGGGAATTTCAGGAAGAACTTTACTGCTCGACGCGCTCGTCATCACCTCAGGCCCAAGCCACAGAAACAGCATCTACGAAGCACTGATCGGAAATGTCAATAATGTCCTGAGCGAAGAAGGCGTCATAGTTCACACCCGCCGCGACGGCCTCGTCGATTTAGTCGCCTCAGGCCTCGTCGACCCAAAATCCGCCCTGACATATCTTGAAGAGTAGTATAAAGCACTGTTTTATATAAATAATACCCATATCCTTCATGTTGTTTTCAAATTTT
>CAYGSA010000085.1:0-7320 GCA_964352375.1 uncultured Micavibrio sp. | reverse complement strand
GCAATAAAAATCGCAGCAATTGTATTATGGTGGATTTAATGAGTCCTGAGCCTAGGGAATATCATCGTTTTCAGTACAAAACGATCAAACTGGAAAATCTACGATCAACGCCTTGATTACGTCCATGGAATACTGAAAGAAAATTGATGTCATAGATCTTAGGAAAACGGAAGAGGAAGAATCAGAGGAAACACTTTTTGACCAAGAGAGTGGCACTTCAAGCCCGCAACCATACTGATATCCAAAATAACCTCACATCAAACAAAAGGAAAAATCACATAAAACTTGCATTTCAATACAGAATTAAAGTATGGTACATCCAATAAAAAAAATGGATAACCAGAAATGTCACCCTCCTTAAAACCAGAAGACTTCAAGGGCACAACAATAAAAACTGCCTTTGAACAAATGCGTGCAAACGCAATCCTGAATGCAGAAAACAACGTCCGCGGCATGAGCATCATCAACTTTAACGTGGCATGCTTTCTTGGAAAACACCGTCATAACGATGCCCTTTTTATTTTTGCGCACTGGGCAATTCAACCGATAAAAAAAGACTCCGAGCGATTCAAAAGACACCCCATAGAAGGCCAAGATGCTTTAAAATTACGTGCAAACCAATTAACCACGCATCTATCGCAACGCGAAGACATCAGTGAAGAGTTTTCACAAACACTGCTTCACCATATGAAAAACGTAATCGCAAAAGAAATCAGCAAACTAAAAGCCTTACAAACGGCTTAAACTTTCAACGCCTCATCAACAAGTGCCGCTTGCTCTGCATGGTGCTTCGCATTGGACCCCGTCGCAGGAGAAGCACTCGCCACGCGGCCAATATAACGCGGGCGCGCATTTTTATGCTTAACATCAACCAATGCCGCCTCAATCTTACGATCCACAAAATGCCAAGCACCTTGATTTTCAGGCTCTTCCTGACACCAGACAATTTCAGCATTCTTAAACTTCTTAACTTCATCCCCCAAAGCCTTGTGCGGAAACGGGTAAATCTGCTCTAAACGGATCAAAGTGACATCATCAATCCCACAGTCACGGCGCTCCTGTAAAAGGTCATAATAAACCTTTCCCGTGCACAGAACAACGCGCTTGACCTTATCGGCTTTAACCAACTCATCTTTGTCATCGTCCCACAAAATACGGTGGAACGTGCTATCACCCGTAAACATATCCGCAGTCGATACAGCCAACTTATGACGAAGCAATGATTTCGGCGTCATCACAACCAAAGGCTTACGGAAATCACGAAGCATCTGACGGCGCAAAACATGAAAAAAGTTCGCAGGGGTCGTACAGTTACACACCTGCCAGTTATCATCCGCAGACATCTGCAAGAATCGTTCAAAACGCGCGGAAGAATGCTCCGGCCCCTGCCCTTCATATCCATGCGGTAACAGCAACACAAGCCCGGACATCCTTAGCCACTTCGACTCACCCGATGAAATAAACTGGTCAATCATTACCTGCGCCCCATTGGCAAAATCACCAAATTGCGCCTCCCAAATCGTAAGTGTCTTCGGATCGGCCAAAGAATACCCGTATTCAAACCCAAGCACCGCCATCTCAGACAACGGACTATCATGTGCCTCAAACTTAGGCTGGCCGTCTTTAACATGCTGAAGAGAGACATATCGCTCCTCCGTTTCCTGATCACGCCAAATCGCATGACGGTGCGAGAACGTCCCCCGCCCAACATCTTGACCAGACAAGCGCACCGCGAAACCATCATCAAGCAACGTCCCGAACGCAAGCGCCTCGCCCATCGCCCAATCATAACCTTCACCTGTCTCAAGCATTTTCTCTTTGGCTTTAATGCCACGTAAAAGCTTCTTATTTATATTGAAGCCCTCAGGAACATGGGTCAAAACCTTCCCAATACGGCGCAATTCACCGTCACGAACCGAAGTCACACCTCTGCGCTCATCACCAGAAGCAACTTTCATATCTGACCATGCACCAGCAAGAAAATCCGCGCTATTGGGCTTATAGCTCTCGACTGCAGCAAAAGCGACGTCCAGCTCCGCCGTAAAATCATCTTCAATCTGCTGAGCCTCCGCCTCGCTCAAAGTCCCTTCCGCAATCAATTGACGCGCATAAATACTGCGTGTTGTCTCTTGAGTAGCAATTTTTTTGTACATCAACGGCTGTGTAAACGCTGGCTCATCACCTTCATTATGCCCATAGCGACGATAACAAAAAATATCAATAACAACATCTTTCTTAAACTGATGACGAAATTCCATCGCAATGCGCGTTACATGTACCACCGCCTCTGGATCATCACCATTCACATGAAAAATCGGCGCATCCAGCATCTTCGCAACATCCGTACAATACGGCCCAGAGCGCGAAAATTGCGGCATTGTCGTAAAGCCAATTTGGTTGTTAATCACGATATGGAACGTGCCGCCAACGCGATACCCAGGAAGCTCAGAAATCATAAACGTCTCAGCAATAATTCCCTGTCCTGCAAACGCCGCATCACCATGCAACAACAGCGGGAGAACCTGATCTGCCTCATGATCAGACTTCTGAATCTGTTTAGCACGTACTTTTCCGACAACAACAGGATTAACAAACTCAAGATGCGACGGATTAGCCGTCAACGACAAATGAACGTTCTTACCATCAAACTCACGATCACTCGATGTCCCAAGGTGATACTTAACATCACCAGACCCAAGAACATCGTCTGGCGCAGAAGATTTGCCCTGAAATTCGGCAAACATAGTCGTAAACGGCTTCCCCATAACATTTGCAAGAACATTCAAACGCCCGCGATGCGCCATCCCGATCACAATCTCTTGCAAACCAAGTTGACTACCGCGCTTGATAATCTGCTCAATCGCAGGAATAAGCGCCTCACCGCCATCAATACCAAAACGCTTCGTGCCGGTATGTTTTTTATTCAGATAATTCTCAAACCCCTCAGCCGCCGTCAATCTCTCAAGAATTGCACGCTTCCCCTCAGGTGTAAAATCAGTCTTATTACGAGGCTTTTCAATACGCTCTTGAATCCAGCCCCGCTCTTCCGGATCACTCAAATGCATATATTCCACACCGATCGTGCCCGCATAAATTTCACGAAGTGCCGCCAGAATTTCGCGGAGCGTTGCCGTTTCCATGCCAAGCATACCATTGATAAAAATCGGATGATCATAATCAGATGATGTAAATCCGTAATACTCGGGCGCAAGCTCTGGATGCTCGCTAATCGCCTTCATACCCAACGGATCAAGATTCGCCAGAAAATGCCCACGAAAACGATAAGATCGAATAAGCATCAGGGCGCGAATTGAATCAAGCGCCGCCTGCCGTACATCAGCAGAATTTCCGTCCCCTTTTTTCGAACGCACATCATTCGCCACATTCTCAACCAATATCCCATCAGTTGGCGCAACCGCAGCACTGCCAAAAGCGCGTTTGCCCTTAATGTTCTCATCCGGTGTCCAACTCGCCCCGGCAAGCTCAGCCAAAAAGACCGCTTCAACATCATCCAGACTATCAAAGAAAACCTTCCAGCTCTCATCAACATTTGCAGGGTTATTAAGATACTGTGCATAAAGATGCGCAATATATTCGGCGTTCACACCACTCAGAAATGTTTCGTCAAGTTGGGCTTGTGTCATGAGAGTAAATCCTTGTTAATTACAAGTACAAATATGCTCTGGTTTTTCAAGATTCACAAGGGTAAACAGTGATTTTATTCACTAAGCGCCAGCGCCGCTTTAATCCGCTCAATTGCACTTTCTTCCGCCGCACTGACATTCATAGGATGAGATAATTCATTTGAATTCATACGCTCAACAATCGTGCCCATAAGCTTCCCAAAAAAGCCTGGCTCGGGGGCGTCCTCACCAAATTCACCATAAGCCTGCGCAACAGAATGCGCGACTTCTATATTCATGCGAACATAAGCCTTAGCCTCGTCTTTGCTCACTTTACGCTCAAGAGTCAAAAGCGCCTGCTTACACATTGGCTCGATATTAAACACCCCCTCAGACCATCGTTCCCAGTCACCCTTACGCTTCAGAACTTCCGCCGCAATCTCCGCAACCAAGCCTTGTTTATTCTTGGAAATCTCTCGAATACAAGCTTCTAACGAACGCATTTCAAGCGCATCATCCTTCTCCCCATCCTCATCTTCCGCATAACTAACATGCAAACCAATACGATACGGCAGAGCCACAATAGAACCAATTTCTTCAGGCAAAAAATCCGAAAGCTGTGTCATAAGATATCCTTTTAAACATATGTAGTACCAAGAGATTTCGCAACATGGCGCAAAGCTTTGCGCTCATCAAGAGAGATATTGATAAACTGTTCCCAGTCTTTCGGGGAAACACCCGCACGAAGCGCCGCCTTACGGCTCTTTACAAAATCCAATCGCATACGAATTTTCTCTAGAAGAGAAGTAGACGAACCATACTCTCTAAACGCCAGCGCAACATTTTCACCAATTTCAAGCAAAAAACTTTTAAACGCACTTAACTCTTTATCCTCAACAATATTGGCCAATATATCTACCGCTTTATAGCAATCATGTTCTATGCCTTCAATGCCTTGGCTCCAAGAACTCCACTCTGACTTGCGTTGCACAGTTTCTCCAACAACATATTGCACTGTTTCTGCGCCAAAAACCTCCTGAGAATATCCGGTAATAATTGCCTCCAAAGCCTGCTTTTCGGCTTCATCAGAACTATCTCCTCCAGAGGCATCGCTTTGAGACACATAAAGCCCAACCCGATAGGGTAGACTGACAATAATATCTCTATGGTCTTTTGAAAGTTGATCAAGAAAATTCATATTTATTTTCAGAGCTCTTTTTATTTGTAAAAACACCATACACCGAAACACAGCCCACGACAAATGAGTTTTTAATTGCAAAACTTTGCAAACGAATTAAGCTCAATTTTACACAAAATAAGAGAGTAAAGCCAATTAGACACACACAGCTCAAAACCACACTATTGAGCGCAATTTTATGCACAACAGCACTCAACACAGAAGCTATCGCAGCAGAAAGAATCGCTCCCCCCGCCGCAGTCATCATGACACAAATCAACACGGCAAAGCTAAACATCCTGGGCCATCTGACAGACGAAAAAACCACCAAACCAATAATAATAAATGGCGCACGCATTAAAGACCCCAAATACGCTGAAGCAACGGACCGCAATACAAAAATCTGGTTCACAACAGAAGAAGGTCAACACCATAAATGGCCATTTATTGACCTTTACGATGGCGTATCATCAATAGAACCAGCCGCAGGAAAAGCGAAAATCTCAAAACCTCAGAGGCTATACAACCACTATAGCGGCCCAAATCATCGAGATTTTGTAAGCGCCCTCCCCTCCGCATTCAATCAAAATAACACCGAACCTTTTTATGCGGCGCTCAACCTGCCACCGACAAGAAGACCAGAGCCAAGACCGCTCTCCTTCGTGAAATAAAAAAAAACGCACCAAATCAAGTGCGCTTTTTTAATAGATTTCACGATGTTTACAGAGAAAGAATCAAAGCTCTTAAGCTGCCATCGCTTCAACAACAGCCTGCCCAAGACCAGCCGGCGATTCTGACACTGCAAATCCAGCCGCGCGCATTGCCTTCATCTTGGCTGGCGCTGTATCATCGCTACCAGAGATCAATGCACCAGCATGCCCCATGCGCTTACCCGGAGGCGCAGTTGCACCCGCAATAAAACCGGCAATTGGTTTTTTATTTGGCAAGCTCTTGTAATATTCTGCCGCTTCGATCTCTGCAGTTCCACCAATCTCACCGATCATAAGAATACTCTCAGTTTCAGGATCATTCATAAACAGATCAATACAATCAATAAAGTTCGTACCGTTCACAGGGTCACCACCAATACCGATACACGTCGATTGACCCAGACCAACCGCACATGTCTGTGCCACAGCTTCATATGTAAGCGTTCCGGAACGTGAAACAATACCAACAGACCCACGCTTATGAATATGGCCCGGCATAATACCAATCTTACACTCATCCGGCGTAATAATACCGGGACAGTTAGGGCCAATAAGGCGTGTTTTAGAACCAGCCAAAGCGGCTTTCACACGAACCATATCCAAAACAGGTATACCTTCAGTGATACAAATTGCCAAAGGCACCTCTGCCTCAATCGCCTCAATAATCGCCGCCGCTGCATAAGGCGGAGGAACATAAATCACAGAAGCATCAACACCAACCGCATCTTTTGCTTCTTTGACTGTGTTAAAAACAGGAAGACCTAAATGCTCCTGACCACCCTTTTTCGGGGTCACACCACCAACCATATTTGTACCATACGCAATGGCTTGCTCGCTGTGGAACGTGCCTTGCGCACCGGTAAAACCCTGACAAATAACCTTGGTATCTTTTCCAACTAATACTGACATAATTTTAATTTCCCTTTAAGAACATTTCTTTTCATCATACAAATCAAACAGATGCTTTTTACGATCCGCCGCGCGGTCACGCGCATCGTCTGCGTTCATCTCATTCACAAGAATCCCGGGCCAAAATACAATTGCCATACCAACATTACGACCTGACATACCAGTTTTTTCTTCAATTTCTTGCTCGAGATTTTCCATCTCCTTGATGTCACGCTCAAGCTGTGCACAGGTTTTATCTTTATCATCAAATTCTTGCACACTTACTTTTTGGTGCGTGCAAGCAGAAACTAAAGTCAAAGCAAAAGCCATTAAAAATAAATTTTTCATCATATTTCCTTTTTTATAAAACCGTTCTAGGCCGCCATAGCCTGTTTCGTCGCTGCAACAACTTTTACTGCCGCATCTTCCAAATCATCCGCAGAAATAATCGGCAAGCCGGAAGCCGCCATCAACTCCTTACCCTTTTGAACATTCGTCCCCTCAAGGCGCACAACCAGCGGCACAGACAAATTAACCTCTTTCGCTGCGGCAATCACGCCTTCGGCGATCACATCACACTTCATGATACCGCCAAAAATATTCACAAGAATGCCTTTTACATTCGGATCAGAAAGAATAATTTTAAACGCTGTAGTAACGCGCTCTGCTGTCGCACCGCCCCCGACATCCAAAAAGTTCGCAGGCTCACCGCCCTTAAGCTTGATAATGTCCATCGTAGACATCGCAAGACCCGCACCATTAACCATACAGCCAATGTTACCATCCAAACGAACATAAGAAAGCTCATTATCCGCAGCAATCTTTTCATTCTCGTCTTCTTCTGTTTCATCACGAAGCGCCGCAATCTCAGGGTGGCGATAAAGCGCATTCCCGTCAAAACTCATCTTTGCATCCAGCGCCA
>CAYGSA010000084.1:3370-7490 GCA_964352375.1 uncultured Micavibrio sp. | reverse complement strand
GCTGATAACTCTGTTACCCTAAATAGCGCAGAGAAACCTCTCTTTGAATGGGCAGGTCGTCAGATTAGTGCGGGGTTCGGTTGGGCACGCAGGAATTTAGATGATTGGTCTCAAAGGCGTTCTGATCGCGCCGAGGTTAAAGCAAAAGAGGCCGCTGATGAAGCTGAAAATGGCCTGTCTTCACCTATGCGCTCAGCTGATGGTCAGATTGCGCCAACGAATGTTATTCCAAGCTTTAACATGAATATGGCGATGGGTTGGGAGCGCCGCGCGATGTGGCACCGTGTTGATTCCGTCTTCGCTAATATTCGTGGCGGTGGAATTATGCCGCATAAAGCTCTCGTGCAGGTTAATGTTGGTAAACGGTTTATGGACCCAGTTATCAAGTATTTTGATGACAAGGTTCTGCGTTCAGGTGTTCGTGATGCTGTTATTGATTTAAAAAGTGATCTATTAAAAGTTACGAGAGACTTGCGTGATACTGTTATTACCCCTGAACAGGCCTCGTTGCAGATCAAAGGATTGTTTGATAAATTTGCTCAGAATGGCGATAATGTTGAAAACCTTAAGGTTTTAAAAGAGCACTTAGAGGCCTTGCGGGCTGAAGTTAAGCAACAAGGCGTTGTTGAAAAGTATGATTCTCGTCCAGGTTATTATAAACAGCATCAAGATCGTTTAGTTTCTTTTGTTAATGATATGTCAGATACAGCAACACAGATGAGTTCTGGCAATAATAGGTTTGCGCAAAATTATGTTGATGAAATAGAGCGCATGGTTTCTTCAAGTGCGTCTTCTGATGCTATTGCTGGACAGATTGAGACCATGCTGACCAGCCGTCTTGACCGCTTGGGTGACAGTGTTTTTATACGCCAGAATCAACGTGCAGTGCAACGTGATGAGAGTCTAGATACCGTCAGGAACTCTATTAGTGGTGACGTGACAGGCCAAAGCAAGCTCGTTGCAAAAGAACAAGTAACAGCTCTTCGTCGCCAACTCGAATTTTTTGGTTATAATCAACATGATTTTTACAGACAACCAACTAGTGCTGGATTTAACAACTCTGAGCTTACGATGGGCGAGCTTAAGAGTTATTGGAAAAAAATATATGATCCTATAAAGCGTCAAGTGCTCTGGGATGCCGGTTCTCAAAAAGACTTTACTGCGATGCTTAAGGATCTTATTGCTTCTGGCCATGCGCATGTTGCTACACAGGTTATTAGAGAGCTTGCTCTTGAAATAGGCCCCAATGCTATTCGAACATACCCTGCTGATGTTAAAGAAGTTGCTGAAAGATTTGCGTCTGATATGAAACTATCTGCTTATGAGCGTCAGGCTTGGAAAAACATAGAAGATGCTGCCTCTATGCGTTTCGATGATAACGTTCCGCTTGGTCCTCGGCTTTTAAATCGTACATATGTCCAACCTCTTGCGAGTTTTGCACTTGATAATAGTGCGTTTCCAGGGGCTAATTATTTATTTAGGCAGGGTCCTCTTCTGAGGTTTGGTCTTGCAAAACCTGCGCGTAACCAAGTTGGTGGTCTATTTAGTGACTCATGGAAACGTGGCTTAGCATGGGCAACTGGTGGAGATACTTACGCCGTTGCAGGTAAGAATGCAGATGATCCTGACGTGGTTAAAATGCGTTGGCGTTTTACTACTCAAATGCCTGAGGGTGTTGATAAAGCGTCTTGGGATACGCTTGGTCAAGGCCGTTTCGGATGGCTTAAACAACAGGTTTATGGTGATACGCCTTTCTATATTAATGCTCCGTTGCGTGCGCTTTCTGGTGGTCTCAATTTAGAAACAACGTGGCCTATTCGTGTAAAACCTGTTCGCTTGGCTGCAGGATCTGCATTTGTTTATGGTGGAGCGGTGTCTTTGCTTGAAAACAGTGATAAGCAGGATATGTCGCGTCCTGATTATTTCATACAAGGTGTTTTTGATGCCGTGAATACGTCTTTAAAACCTTGGTATTATGTTGGTGCTATTCCCGCGTGGACATCTGATTTTGCGCTTGATAACAGTGTTGGATGGGTGGCGCGTCGACTTACTGGGACTTTTGGTGGTTTAAATAATGGAAAAGGGTTTGATTTTAGTGCTACTGGTTATGGTGAGGGCGGTCTTCCTGTGGGTGAATTACGTGAGTACTTATACGAGAATGCTTTGAAACTCTATTCATCAGAAGATGCATCACTATAGATCGGTCAGCGCAAACCTGACCAAGATGCGCCTGAGGTGACGACGCTTGCGCAGGCGCAGGCGGCTTCGGCGACGAATTTGGAGCGGGCGCGTCTTGGACTGGATAATTCCGGATATCAGGCCTTAACGCCAGAGCTTGAGGCGAAGAGAAATGTTCAGGTTTATAGCAGGCTTGATATTCTTATCGCTAACCCTAATTTAGCTGCTGATAAGCCTGTTTATGAAGCGATTAGAGCGCAGCTTTTAGAGTCTTCTGACTTATTAAGTGCCAAGTTTGCGACAGATTTGACACTGATGCAGACGTCGTTGACTGATCACACAATGCCCGCCATTGTCGCGTTGCATAACGACATTAACAACGCAACAGACGCAGAAGTTGCGGCTGAGAAGGTTGCGGAGCAGCAGGCGTTGATCATCGAGATGGAAGAGGCGAATAGAGCCATTGTTGCGGCGCGTCTGCAGCAGGTCGATGATATTTTATTAACACAGTTTAATGCTGCTATTGAAAATAAGCAGGCTTTTGCAACCGCACCTGTGCCAGCGGCAATTAACGTTCCGCTACCTAATGGCATGACAGTCGCCTCTAATGAGAATATTCAGCCGAGCGATGATGCGGTGCGTGCGGTGGCTTTTTCATCTTTGAACCCTGATCAAATTACTCTTGTTTCAGCACAAGCCGGACAGGCGCAAACGCTTGTAGAGGCCATTCGTTTTGGGCAAATGAATGTTGAACATGCGGAAGGTGTTGTTAATAAAGGGTATCTTGCTACGCTGAATGATATGAATACCTTCCGCTCTGGTGTCGTTCCTATTTTGATTGCACAGATTGACCAGAAGATTGCAAATGGTGGCGACGCGGAGCAATATGGTCAAATTAAAGAACAGATTCAGGCTTTTGCAGATGATCATGCGCTACAGATGCAGGAAAGTGGAAAAAGCTTTGTGCGTGAGGGCAGTCAATTGGTTGCTTTTGTTGATGCGCAGAAGGCTTTGCTTAAGCCTGATACGGCCCTCGCCGATGCCAATGGTGTGTTGAACGCGCAATTTGTTGCACATGAGTCTCTTATGCAGATGTATGGTGTTTATGCTAGCTCTTTGGCTGATCAAAATGATCAGGTTAATAAGGTTGTCAGCTCTTTCCAAGAGGCTATAAATTCTGGTGCTCCCCTTGCGTCTGTGCCCCAACTTTCGGCGCTTAATGTTGCTGCTGTTGATGTTGGGTCTGTCGTTACGGCGGCGCGTGTAGCGCAAGTTGAGAGTGATCTTGCTGCTGGTGTTGTTCCTGCGGCCGGTTCTTCTGGAGCGCCACAGGGCGCTGCGGTTGCAGCGAATTCTGTAATTGGTCAATATAATTCAGATAACGGCGCGGCTTTGACGCAGGTTGAGGCGAAGCGCGATTTTCTTTTGGCTTATATTACGCAGCGCTCATTAGAAGTTGAGGCCGCTTTGTTAAATTCACCGTCTTCAACTGCGCCCAGAACGATTGCTTTGTCTGATTTGGCGGAAGCGCTTAAGCCTGAAAATGTTACAGTCCTTAAGTTAACGAATAATAATATTTCGAATTTTAATTCGAGCGCGAATAATACGCTGAACAAGCTTAATGTTAAGCAAACGGAAATTGATAGTGCTACGACTGATTCTGAACGTAATGCTTTCTTAATGGAGCAAAATCGGCTTGCCTCCTCTTTTGATAATCAAAGAGACGTTTTTTTAAGACAAGTTACAGATATCGAAAGATTTATTAACGATTTTGATCAGAGAATCACAGATTTTAATACTAATTTCTCAAATGATACGGACATCACGATGAATGCAATTGATCCTGTTGCGGCTGCAGCGGCGGCGGCTCTTGCGCAGACGGCGACTACAACAACACCTGCTGTTGGGACAACGGCACCTGCTGCTGCTGTCCCAACGACAC
>CAYGSA010000084.1:0-3270 GCA_964352375.1 uncultured Micavibrio sp. | reverse complement strand
ACAACAACACCTGCTGTTGGGACAACGGCACCTGCTGCTGCTGTCCCAACGACACCTACGCAGACAGTGCCTCAATGGCAGACTGATTTGGACAAAGCGAAGGCTGATGCGGCGACAGAGCTTGGGCAGGCGCGTGCTGATGCGGGTTATGTGAGCAACTTTATTTCTAATTCAACCGAAAAGCCTGACAGCATTCCTGAAGTGATTGCCGAGAGCCAAAAAATCATTGATCAGGCGCGTGCCTATCAGGACGAATTGCGCAATGGCACTTCAGAACGCCGTATTGAAGGTATAAACTCATTGGAGACAATGATCTTAAGGATTGAGGGCAACAATGCCGCGCTCCAGTCTCTTCTTGATGGGGTTAAGCCTGATAATGATCATATTCAGGCACATCTGACAAAAGCGGAGAATCTTGAGACTCAAATCCGTGGATTAAGCGGACAGAATGATGTTGCGCGTGCTGAGGCTCTTTTGATTGAATTAAAGCGTGTACAAGACGAAATCAATGAACACGTTAAGGAAGTACAGGAGCAGTTTGTTGCCCCTGCGGATAAGACTTACCGTGACACGATTGCGGTTTCAATTGGGAATGATACGAGCGCGGGGAATGCGTGGTATAATCATAAATACGGGCTTGATGGTCGTGTTAATGGTCTTGCAACGTTTGTTTTGGGGAGCGAAAATAACCCTCTTTACACGACATTTGGAACCAATGCACCTGGTCAGCGCAGTGGTCTTGGCCAGGCGTTTGATGGGGCGGCTGCGCTTGCTGAACGGACTGTCCGTGACTGGAACAGAGCGAAATATAGCGGAAGCAAAACAACTCTTGGTATTATGGGCGGAATTGAAGCGCTTGGTATTTTGATGGTTGGGAGTTGGGCCGTTGATAAAATTACAGATAATAAAGGCATAAAGCTTGGCCTTATGCTCGCCGTTGCTGTTTTTGCATTACGTCGTATGGGCGGTCAAGGTGACACTTGGGTTGCGAAACGCGGGTCTGATAATCCGTTTTCCTTTGCGAATACTCAAGGATCTAGTGCGAATCTTATTAATGCCAGCGCGGTCAACACGAACGCCGCGCCGAGTGGTCATTCTGCAAACAGAGATGGGGCGCCTGGGTCGCATGCACCTATGGCTGGGGGATACAAGTTCCCGGTTCGTCTTGCTGATGGAAGTGCGGATAATCATATTTTCTATCATGCTGATGGTCGTATTACAGGCCAAGAGCATGGTGGCGGTAATCTTGTGTTTGGCCCAAGAGCCGAGCAACAGATTCGTGACGCCGTTGAATCAGTGATCGTTAATAAAATGGCCGGCCGAGGGAATAACGTCCCGGCGAATGTTAACGGCGCGGTTGATGTTGTGTTGACACGCCCTGGTCACAGAGATGGAGATTCTCCGCTTCAAGTTGTTCGGGTTGATTTTAACGAAGACAGAGCAGATGTTCTTAAAATGTTACAAACTGCGAATGCTTCATAATTGAGGGGGGTTTGCCCATGACTTCACATATCCACAGGCTCATGTTATGATTTTGTTAAGTGTTCATAGCCATAATGGTGTTGAGCAACCTGTTTTTTTGCCATTTCTGGCGGATATGATCATGTCTGATAGTGAAAATAATGATAAAGCGCCCTCCCCGTCTCCGTTGAGCATGGGGAAGGATTGGGGTTCGGGCTTTGGTTCGGGGCGTAAAGCTTTGTTTGAAAACCCAAATGATTTTGATATTTATTGTGACCGTGAGCGGAACATTAATTATATTTTTCATGCGCCTGACCTGAATTGCACCATTGACCATCTTGAGTATGACCCTGAAACGCAGCGAATCACCGTATTTACGAATGATCGCCAACGTTTTGATTTAGGAGCGCGAATCGAATGGCTGGTGCGCCCTTATATTGGTAAAGAACAGTATTTATTTATCGTGCAAACCAAAGATGGCGTGCCGATTGAAGGCGTTGAAGTGCATTTGCGCATTAAAGATCCAGAAATACAAAAAACTTTAAATTAAGTTCATTTTTTACGGGCTTTTTGAGGAGATATTTGTTAGACTTATATTAAGAATTAAAGAACAGACGGGATGATGACAGAGCATATAGAGCAAGCGGAGGAAAAGCCTCCTGTCGGGAATTTAGTCGACTTTGTCTATAATGTTACGGATGACAACCCGTTAAAAGTGGAAGTGGCGATAAATGACGATGGTCGTGTAATCCTTTTTCACAATAAGGTTTTTAAGAATGACTTGTCCTGGTTGGAGTTTGATTTAGGGACGAATAAGTTGGATTTTATACTTGATGGTGGGCAGATGCGGGATTTTGGAATGCCGCTCGATAAATCGGTCTCCAAGCATATGCATAACACGCATCAAGTCTTAGCAGTTTTGTTGGATGATGAATCCGGGGATGCCAAAGAAGGGCATTATATACCGCTCATCCTCCATCGGACATAGATTATAAGATCTGCATAAGCAGGCATAGAAGTGAACGGGTTAACGTTAATTAGAAAAGTAAAATAAGGAGTGAATTATGAGTTTAATGGATAATTGTGCTAATTTTAATGAAGTTGCACCACAAGAATTTGGAAGTGCTAATATAATGGCTTTTCACGGTGCTACAATGGGCACAAACGCTGTGACTTTCAATGTTAACACTGCACCTGCAGCCAATATTGATGCAGCCCCAACAGCCAATATTGATGCAGCCCCTCAGGCTTCTGATTTACAAATGGGTTAATGAAGCTTTTTTATAATTTTTAAAAGCAGGCGTTTATCGCCTGTTTTTTATGGGATTTTGTCTTCTCTTGTCATTCCAACAGAGCGCAAGGGGTCAGAACTCATTTATGTTCCAAGCTTCTTATATCCTTCCATTTCTTCGAAATATTCGGAAGGACATTATCCCTGCTTTTCACCTTGCGCCTCTACAACCGCAGGCTTTTCATCGACAAACATCGGTGTGATGAATTTTTTCCAAAAGCCGCCAATGATCGCAAAGAGCAGAAACCCGATCAGAATCCATGGTGGAGAATTTGGCTTCTCGATGTAGGATTTTTCAAATAAAATTGGTTCTTCTGTGTTGTCTTCTGGCTCTTTTTGTCTTGGTTTTTCATTCATAGAAAGAATTTACACGTCCCGCGCGCAAAAAACAAAATATTTCATTGCTCTACCCCTTAAAAATACATAAGTTCACGGCTATGAGTCATAAATTAGAACATATACGAAATTTTGCCATCATCGCCCATATTGATCATGGGAAAAGAAAGCTTGCGGATCGG
>CAYGSA010000083.1:0-7631 GCA_964352375.1 uncultured Micavibrio sp. | reverse complement strand
AGCCCAGCCGTTGATATTTCAGGACAATGCCCGACGGCGATGCCTAAACGGTAAATCCCCCCTACCCCTTCGACCTAAAATTGCTTATAGTGAATGTGATTAAATCCTTTTAGGCAATTTCATGGCTGAAAACACACCATCACAGAGCATATCAGCCGCGCAGGGCGAGGCAGATTTTTCCTCTTTCATGCGCACAGATGTGCTGTTTGCGGTTGGGATTATTACGATCATTCTTTTTATGCTGGTGCCGATTCCTGCGTTTTTGCTGGATGGCGGGCTGGCGATTTCGATTACCTTTTCCGTTTTGATTTTGATGACGGTTTTGTTCATTAAATCACCCCTTGAGTTTTCGACCTTTCCTACGGTTTTGCTAGTGGCGACGTCGATGCGGCTGGGGCTGAATATTGCCTCAACGCGGTTGATCCTTGAGGATGGCCATGAGGGGCGCGATGCGGCGGGCGATATTATTGAGGCGTTCGGGACGTTTATTATTGGCAATAATTATGTGATTGGCGCGATTGTTTTCTCTATTCTCGTGATTGTGAACTTTGTTGTTATCACAAAGGGTTCTGGCCGTATTGCCGAGGTTGCGGCGCGTTTTGCCCTTGATGCGATGCCGGGGAAACAGATGGCGATTGATAGCGATCTGTCGGCGGGGATGATCACGGAAGAGGAATCCAAAGAGCGGCGTAAGAAATTAGAATCCGAAAGCACGTTTTATGGTGCGATGGACGGTGCGGCGAAGTTCGTGCGCGGGGATGCGATTGCGGGTTTGCTGATTGTGTTTGTCAATATTATTGGCGGGATTGTCATTGGCACGGTGTTTCAAGGTATGACTTTGGCCGAGGCGGCATCGAACTATACAATTCTTACTATTGGTGATGGACTTGTCAGTCAGATCCCTGCCCTTGTGGTTTCGGTGTCCGCGGGTTTGTTGGTGTCAAAGGCGGGGGTTGAAGGCTCGGCGGAGAAGGAGCTGTTTGCTCAGATCGGAAAGTACCCCTCCGCGCTGGTCATGAGTTCGGTGCTGATGTTTATTCTGGCGATTGTGCCTGCAATTCCATTTTTTCCGTTTATTATTCTGTCTGGTGTAACGGCGCTTATGGCGTATTTCTCGTTTCAGCGGCAGGCTCAAGACCAAGCAGCTGAGACAGAGGGGTATACGCAAAAGCAGGAAGCGGCCGCGCCTGTGGCGGAGGAGCCGATATCCAAAGCTCTGGCGATGGATATTATTCGCCTTGAGCTTGGCTATGGCCTCCTCCCACTTGTGCAGGGGGATGGCGGAAACAAGCTGACAGACCAGATCAAAGGTTTGCGCAGGCAACTCGCAGAGGATATGGGCTATGTGCTGCCGTCGGTGAGGATACAGGATAATCTTCAGCTTGATGCGAATGCTTATGTTGTGACAATCAAGGAAATTGAGGCGGGGCGTGGGAGCGTGCGGCCTAATATGCTGATGTGTATGGACCCGAACGGCGCGCCGATTACGCTGGCGGGGGAAAGCACGACCGAGCCGACCTTTGGGCTGCCTGCCATGTGGATTCAAGAGCAAATGCGCGAGGAAGCGCACTTTAAGGGCTATACGGTTGTGGATGCGCCGACGGTTATTACCACTCATATCACTGAGCTGATTAAGGATAACATGCCTGATTTGCTGAATTATGCGGAGACGCAAAAATTGCTCGATGAATTGCCGAAAGAATATCAGAAGCTGGTGGCGGATGTGATTCCTGCTCAGGTCACAGTTGGCGGTTTGCAGCGCATTATTCAAAGCTTGCTGTCTGAGCGTGTTTCTGTGCGCGATCTGCCTACAATTCTTGAGGGAGTCGCCGAAGCCACGGCCTATACGAAGAATATCTCGCGTATTAATGAACATGTGCGAACGCGTTTGGCGCGCCAGCTCTGTGATTCAAACACAGATGCAGACGGGGTGCTTGTGCTGCTTACGCTTTCACCGGATTGGGAGCAATCTTTTATGGAGTCTCTTATGGGTGATGGCGAGGATAAACAGCTTGCGATGCCGCCGACGCAGTTGCAGGATTTTATCTCTGCGGTGCGCGATCAATATGATGATCTTGTGCCGCAGGGCGTGACGCCCGTTCTGCTTACCTCGCCGATGATCCGCCCCTATGTGCGCTCGGTGATTGAAAGATTTCGCCCGCAAACCGTTGTGATGAGCCAGAATGAAGTGCACCCGAAGGCGCGGATCAAGACGGTTGGACAGGTTTGATTACTGGTTCACGCCCATGATTGCGCCTTTGATGGCGTTATCGTACCAGCTCATATGGGATTGCTCTCCGTATCCGAGGATGCCCATATCATCTAAGTTTTGTTTGATGTATTGTGATGTGAAGCTACATTCTGATTGCGCATGAAGGAATGTTTCTTCATCAGGAAATTTAGTTGTTGCAGATCTATAAGACTTTTCGTCGGCGAGTTCGCTTGCAACAGTAAAAGGGTGATAGCCACCAAAGTTATGGCCAAGCTCATGTGATATTCTGCCCTCAGCCTCTCGGTTACTGCCGAAAGAATTATAATTCAAAACTATATATTGTGAATCTGTTCCCCGCGTAACGCCTTCCGCATTTTGATGCAAAGGGAAGCTGGCTAGACCACCTGCCAAAACTGGATGATTAGTGTCTATGTTAAAAAACGTGATATCCGGATTATCTGAAATATCTACAAACTGAATTTGACCAGAATACCAATGCTCTAACGCACCTGAGATTGTACTCTCCATGTTATCTGGAAATTTATCTGGTGTGGCACTTTCAAAGTTCTCTCCATATCCCATTCTCCTTGCAATTTTCAATCTGCTCTCAATTGAATTTTGCGCACCTTGCCAATGATCACTTGATAGAACGTCAGGTGAATATTCGCCCGAGGTTTCGGGGTTAATTACCGCAATTTTTATGATGTCAGCATTCAATAAGTCACGGCCAGCAGGAAGGCCACTGGCATCTTTTGCGAATCCAGCGGAAACTAAAAACTGTCTGCATAACTCATCCATAATAAAATCATGATATATTGTAGGTTACATAATTGCAAACAAACTTTACTTCACAGGCTTCATCGTCACTTAAACATTACATGTGCTGTCTTTGGCTTGGATCAAACCAAAAACCGTGGTGATGAGCCAGAATGAAGTGCACCCGAAGGCGCGGATCAAGACGGTTGGACAGGTTTGATTCCTTACAAAACTTATGTTAAAGAAATTGTATCATCCAGCATATATGTATATATTGGTCGTGTAGAAATTTTAATTATAGAATAGGGTTTCAAAATGGGTGAGTTTTTTGATGTTTTGAATGGGGATGCAAACGCGTTAGGTTTTGAGTGTTCTTTGGAGTTAGCCACAAAAGACGATACGGGTTTTATAGGCATTTTTTATCAGGCCTCAACCGGAAAAGCCCCCGGCGAATGGTTATCTGATGGTCAGTTGGATCGTGATGAAGCAATCACTTTACTCGGCATTATGGGCCATACTGAGTTGACTGCGCCTGATGCGTTTAAAACCATGGACCTTAATACACCAAAAGCTGAGACTGTTGCCGGAATTTTAGCAGACTATAATCTCCCCCGGCAGATCGATGTTCCTTTTTTGAGCGCTCCCGTTACAGATATAGACATCGCGCGCGGCGCGGCAGCGTTTCATCTGATGGATTTTGATGATGTTGTTCGCGGCGTTAACACACTGGATAATGTTGATTTTAGTGAGGACGGTATTCGGACAATGTTGCGCTCCGAACTTGATGATTATCTGAAAACTGGTGAAGGACAACTTCAATATCCTGATGGCCTCACAGATCAACAGAAGGATGCTTTTATTAATCAATCCATGCAAGATCCCCAAACCAGGGCGGAGTTTTCTGTTTTACGTGCTGTTGCAGAAGGTTGGGAACAGAATGTTCACGACAATTGCAGTAATGAAATAGGCAAAGGTGTTGTTCATGGCGGTGGTGCTACGCAATCTCCCGGTGAGCCTTTAGATCCGTTTCGTAAGCCTGATGATGCTTCACTTGGTAAACCTGGGATTGGTGGCGGTGGTTTGTACTAACTGGCTCATTTTTTTCGAAATTTATCTGTTCCACGGTTTTCAGATTCAGACCGGATTATTACTCCACCGGGGTCATTGTCATCTCAACATTGCAGGTGCTGTCTTTGCTTTGGATTGTGCCGTCATCGCCGAGCACTATTTCGCCGTCGCAGAGCATGGATTGCTCAAGGTTATAGGGTAAAATACCGCCAGGGGTTGGGATGTTCATGGTTGATGAGCCGTATGTGGTGTCTTTTACTTTGGCGGATTTTCCATCGTTTGCAATTTTAATTGCTAGAACCGTGTTTTCAAGGTCGTTTAGCTTGCTGGTTTTATAGCCGGTGCGCGTATCCCTCAACAGTGATTTTTTATCGTGTTTGACCGTTTCTTTTTGCGGAGGGGCGCCTTTGACATTTGTAATCATATTTAAGGTCATTTGCGCGTCTTTGTGAATGTGCTTTTCGAAAAACTCTATGGCGGGCTTTGCGCCTTCGAGTTGAACTTCTGCGGCGCGTTTATAAAATTTGCGTATGCCGTCTTCGGTCAGCTTGTCTGCCGCTAAAGATGGCATGGATATACATAAGAATAGTAAAATCAATGTGTAACGCATTATAAGCTCCCGTTTATATTATGCTTACTAAAATGTACATTTTAGTAAGCCCCCCTAATCGCCGGGGAGGCTTTCGGCCTATTGGCCGCCTTGCAAAGCAAATCCAAAGGATTTGTTTGCTCTATTAAAGCGAACAACGCGATGCGTTGCTTCGCACTTGCTCGGTACAATTCCAAATCAGAATGTACTATTCTTATTTGAAATCACTATTTCAGAAAAATCACAAAAATTATAACATTTTTCTGTATAAATACCCTAGTATATAATAATCATTAATCATATACTTAACCCGATTCGAGTTCGAATTTTCTATGCGGCTAAAAACTTTCCATGCCAATACAATGACAGAGGCAATGCAGATGATAAGGGATTCCTTAGGTGATGATGCAGTTATCGTGGCGACTCATGATGAGCGTGACCAGGGCGTCCGTGTGACTGCGGCAATCGAGCCTGCGTTTGAAATTGCCGAGGATCAAGCTGTTGCAGGTGAGGATAGTTGGCTGCAATATGATGATGAGCAGGATACGGATGCGGTTGCGGAAGAGCTAACCGATATTATGTTGCGCCATGGCGTGCCCGAAGATGTCATTGATAATGTTGTCTCTTGCGCGACCGTGATTGGTTTTGGAGATGTGGGCGAGGCTTTGGTGGCCACGCTGGAACATTTATTCTCGTTCCGTGCATTGCCGATTACGCGGTATCATAAGCCTATTTTAATGGTTGGTGCGCCAGGTTCGGGAAAGACTTTGGCGACGGCGAAACTTGCCGCGCGCGGCGCGATGAACGGGCTTGATGTTGGGGTTATCACAACCGATACAGTGCGCGCTGGTGGGGTGGAGCAATTACAGGCCTTTACGAGCTTGCTAGAGATTGATTTGCTGAAAGCGAGCAGCCCAGAGGAGCTCCGCGCACTTTGCCTTAAACTTTCGAGGGAAAAAGATCAGGTTATTATTGATACAGCCGGTTTGAATCCGTTCCAGAAAGACGATGTTAAGGCGCTTGCGAAACTTGTGCATTCTGCGGAGACGCGCCCTGTTATGGTTATGCCTGCAGGCATTGATGCCGATGAGGCGGGCGAGATGGCGCGGGTTTTTGCGACGATTGGCGTTGCGGAAGTTTTGGTTACACGCGTAGATATTGCACGACGGCTGGGTAGTATTTTAGCCGCTGCGCATCAGGGAGGGCTTAGTTTCTCTGATGTTAGCAATACACCTAAGGTTGCCGAGGGGCTTTCGCCAATTTCACCCACATCTCTTGCACGTATGTTGGGCGGACGACTACACAAATCAGGAAATGATGCTATGATACTGCGCAGAACAGGAACACGATAAATGACAGGACCTTCGCTTAGATCAAATTCACCCTCCCCCGCGCGACCGTCAGAAAAACGTAGCGCGAACATCATTGCCGTGGGCAGTGGTAAGGGCGGTGTCGGGAAGACATGGTTTTCAATTACCCTTGCCCATGCGCTGACGAAAATGGGTAAGCGCGTTTTATTGTTTGATGGCGATTTGGGCCTCGCGAATGTTGATGTACAGCTTGGTTTGATGCCAAAGCGAGATTTGAATGATGTTATTCGGGGGCGCTTGGGGCTTGATAAAGTTGTTCAACGTTATGAAGAAGGTGGATTTGATATTGTTGCCGGTCGCTCTGGTCAGGCTTCATTATCCGCCCTGCCCTCGCAACGTTTGGCGATTTTACGTGATCAGATTTTGGATATTTCCAGCGAGTATGATGTTGTGATTGCCGATCTTGGCGCGGGGGTTGATCGCACGGTGCGGATGCTTTCGGCGACGGCCAGCTCTACGCTGCTTATTACGACTGATGAGCCGACCTCTTTGACCGATGCGTATGCGTTTATCAAGCTGGGGAACGCGGCGGGCATGTCAAAGAATGTGAATATCGTTGTGAATATGGCCTCTAGCATTAGTGAAGGCGAGAAAACCTACAAGACGCTTTTGAAGGCTTGCGAAAACTTTTTGAAACTCTCTCCGCCGCTTTGCGGGATGATCCGTTCGGATACGAAGGTCAAGGAAACCATTCGGGCGCAAACGCCTATCCTTATTCGCACGCCAAACGCCGAGGCGGCCATGGATGTTGAGAAAATTGCGAAGACGGTCTGGAATAATGTCCAAAACGCACAGCGCCGCAGCGTGAGTGCTTAAACTTATTCTCTCCCCTTTAGATATGCGCTACACTTAGGTTATGAGTGATACGCCTGCATTGCCGCCTGCTGTTCTTGCGCAGATTTTAACGCCGCAAACCGCGCAGCCTGCGCAGCCGCCCAACGCGCAGATCGTGGAAATCCCAACTGAGTATCAAAATCTTTCCCTGACACAAACATTGGTCGCGGATGTTGTTCGGCAGAGCACTGACGGCGTGTTAACTTTGCGCGCGGAGAGCGGTGATTTGACCTTACAGACCTCGCTTTCTTTCACTCCCGGAGATACGGTGAGCGTGCGCATCGAAAATGGCAACCCGCCGCAAAATGCGCTTATCCGGTTGTTGAGCGATACGCCAGCGCCGCCCTTATTACAGCCTTTTGTGCATGCAGACCTTGCCACGCCGCTCTCTAATTTTGAGCTTTTGGATGCGCCGCGTTTGGCAGTGACGCCTCTGGCTCGCGCGTCAATTCCTTCACTTGCACAGCCTTTTGTGACGATCACTGAGGCGACGCTTACGGTTCAGATTCCTGTTCAGCCTGCGGCTTTTACGCCCCCTGCTCCGCAGGCTCTCTTTCATTTACCACAAGGCACAGAGGCGCCTGATTTACGTGGCTCTTTACCTGTGATTGAGACGCGTGTCCCGTTGCGCACGATTGCAGCGCAGCTCCCGCTGAGCCAGCCGATTATTGCGCAAAGTACTCCGAGTGTTTTGCCTGAAACGGCGCCAAGCCAGATTTTAGTGACGCAAATTCGCGGTGAGGTTGCCGCGTTGAGGCAGACGCAAGAGGCGTTGCTGTCTGATGTGCGGGCGGGTGAGATT
>CAYGSA010000082.1:5637-7664 GCA_964352375.1 uncultured Micavibrio sp. | reverse complement strand
ATTTTTATTGTATATCAATGGCTTGAGTTTTGTAAGTTGTGTTTTTTGAGATCAAAGTAAAGACTTGGCTTAAGCGCTCTTTTTTACGGCGACTTCGAAATATTTTGCGGCGTTTTGGAATATTTTTAGGCCGTCTGCCTCTTCGGGGAGTGTTGCTCCTTCGCGTTGCGCTTGGTCTTTTAGCTCTGGGAAATCGTCGCGCTGCCATGTGAACATTCCGCGTTCAGGGTGGGGCATGATGGCCAGGACGCGTCCGGTTTTATCCGTCATCGCGGCGATGTCGTCATATGATCCGTTTGGATTGTACGGGAATTCGTCATTTGCGGCGGTGCCATCGTTTTTAACGTAGCGTGCAGCGATTTGGTTGTTTTGGATGAGCGCTTTATGTGTGTCTTTTTCCATCATGAAACGGCCTTCACCATGTGCGACGGGAATATGCATTGTTTCGATATTTTGGAGCCACGGCGAGTCGTTTTCGATTTTGATATCAATCCAGCGGCATTGGTAGCGCGCGGAGGCATTGTAGGTTACAGCGACGTCACGTTCTCCGTATTCACTTAATGCGGGGACAAGGCCGAGATTTACAAGGATTTGGCAACCGTTGCAGATTCCGATTGTGAGTGTGTCGCGTTCGATGAATTTGATGAGCTCGGGGAGCAGCGCAAGTTTCAGTTTTTGCGCGTAGGCATTTCCTGCGCCTGTATCATCACCATAGGAAAATCCGCCGGGGATTGCTAGGATTTGGTATTGCCCTAACAATGTAGGTGTTTCGATGAGGTCGTTAATGTGCACGATATCGCTCTCAATGCCGTTATGTGTGAAAGCGTGCGCTGTTTCTTCTTCGCAGTTGAGGCCGTAGCCGGAAAGGGTCATGGATTTAGCGGTCATTTCTTCTAGCCTCGTCGACGCGTTGTATGAGTTTATCAAGATACCCGTCAAATTTTAATTGTTTCTCTATTATGAATGAAATATTTTTTTCATTTAGACCTGCGATGAATGGTTCTGAAAAATGAATAGTGACTTGGGTTTGCCCGTTATTTACCGATGGCCCTGAATTTATATTGATTATGTCTTTAAGATATAAATTACCGGAGCGCTTGTTATGCGTTATTTTTAAATATTCACCATGATCTAGAATTTCATCAGCCAGCTTATCAAAGTACTGTTTCTGTGTAGATTTGATTAAAAATACCGCTATGGCAACGCCAAGCATTGTAAAAAGCACTTTACTGACATCATACTCTTCACCGTTATTTATAAGGCTGATGCAAATAACGATGCTTATGAAAACGTATATTATTAGTGATAGTTTATTCTTGAGCAATTTTGTGTGTCGTGATGATATTTGTTTGCCGTTCATATTAATACTCTCTTAGGGGCGCTTTATAGGCCTCTTCTAAATCTGATATATTTGTTTTGAGCACGTCGCGGATGAAGAGGTTTTCTGTGTGCGCGACGGAGCCGATATAATGGCATTGCTCGAAGCCTTTGAAATTGCGTTCGAAGTCTTTTTTGTTTTTTGGGGCGACAGTGACGACGATGCGGCCTGTACTTTCGGAGAATAGGGCTTTGTCTGCGCGCAGGCTTATATTGTCATCTTGAGAGGAGGATCGTAGATCCGTAGTCGAAAGATCTAGATCCTTCGACTTCAGCCCTTCAGGCTTTCGCTCAGGATGACATATGGGGGTGATATCAATGTCTAGGCCCAATTGACCTGCAATTGCTTTTTTTGCGAGGGTTGCTCCGAGGCCTCCGTAGCCAACAGCGAGGGCGGAGCTGATGAGTTTATCGCGGCTTGCGCGGGTGTAGAGACGGTAGAGCCTTAGGTTTTCGTGTGTATCGGTTTTGGGAACGTTGTTTCCAAGGTGGCCGAGATGATCGTAATATTCGGATGCGCCAAGCTCGTCTTTTGTTGCGCCGAGCAGGTAAACCAGATCGCCTGCGGCTTTTGGCGCAAGAGAGATTGCACGATCCACATGCGGGATGACGCCGATTGAGGAGACGAGTAATGTTGGCGGCGCGGAGAT
>CAYGSA010000082.1:0-5627 GCA_964352375.1 uncultured Micavibrio sp. | reverse complement strand
TTAATCGCTTCACCGTTTTCATCGTATCCTTTGAAGTCGTTGAACATGCTGTCTTTGCCGGAGATGAACGGCGTTCCGTATTTTACGGCGATGTCGTATATGGTTTCAACGGCACGTTTGAGTTGGCCAAGGCGTTCGGGCTCATCGGAGCTGCACCAGCAGAAATTATCGAGCAAGGCAAGGTGGTTAATGTCCGCGCCTGCGGCGATAGCGTTTCTGACGGCCATGTCCATTCCTGCGGCGGCCATTGCGGCGGTGTCGATATCACTGTAGCGCGGGAAGAGGCCTTGTGAAAGCACAACGCCTTTAGCGCTTGAAAATACTGGGCGTGAGATGCTGGTTTCTGCGAAGACGCGGCCTTTTCCTTGGAGCGGGCCGAGAACGGCGGAGCCTTGAACGTTGTGGTCATATTGCACTGCGATGAATTCGCGGGAGCAAATGTTGAGGCGGCTCATCATTTCATTGAGTGTTTGTGCGTAGTCGCTTGGTTCTGCGATATCGGGTTCTGTTTCACCGCCGCGTGTGAATGTGGTTTTAAGCGGTGTTTCTGGGTTTCCGTCATGGAGGAAGTCCATGTCTAAATCCATGATGGTTTCGTCGTGCCATGAAATTTCGGCGCGCTGCGAGTCGGTGTATGTTCCGACGACTGTGGCTTCGACGCCGCGCCGCGCTAAGAATTGGATGAGCTTGTCTGTGTTTTCCGGTGGAACGGCCATGGTCATGCGTTCCTGGGATTCGGAAATCCAGATTTCCCAAGGTGAGAGGCCGGGATATTTTAGCGGGACTTTTTCGAGTTCCAAATGAAAGCCGCCTGATTGTTCTGCCATTTCACCTACTGAGGATGAAAGGCCGCCAGCGCCGTTATCGGTTATGGCGGTGTACCAGTCTTTATCGCGGACTTCTTTGATCAGTGCATCGGACATTTTCTTTTGGGTGATCGGGTCGCCAATTTGAACGGCTGTGGCGGGAGAGCCTTCGTCGAGGGCAACGGATGAGAATGTTGCGCCGTGGATGCCGTCTGCGCCGACGCGTCCGCCAGCCATGACGATTTTATCACCAGGATTGGCTTTCTTTATGTGGCTTGGTTTGCCGTTAATTTCACGTGGGATGAGGCCGATTGTGCCGACGAAGACCAGTGGTTTGCCTGCGAATCGATTATCAAATGTTACAAAGCCTTGCGGGGTTGGAATGCCTGAGCAGTTACCGCCTGCCTCAACACCTGCGATAACGCCATTCATGATGTTTGAAGGTGGGAGCAGGGCGTTTGTGCAATCTTTATCGCGGAAGTAATTTGGTTTTAGTTTTGGGTCGGCTAAGCAAAAACCATAGCGGTTTATGATTGGTTTTGCGCCGAGGCCGAAGCCCATACAGTCGCGATTTACACCAACAATTCCTGTGATTGCGCCGCCGAATGGGTCGAGGGCGGAAGGGGAGTTATGGGTTTCGACTTTGTCGGTGATGAGGTAGTCGTCATCGAACACGATGCCGCCCGCGTTATCAGAAAAAACGGAGACGCAGAAATCATCATCACCGCGTTCTTTACGGATTTCTTTAGTAGCGCGCTTTATGTAGTGCTTATATAGGCCGTCTTTTACATCATCTATTGGGGATGCGAAGATGGTGTGTTTACAATGCTCTGACCATGTTTGGGCGAGGGTTTCGAGTTCGATGTCCGTTGCGGGGCGGCCTTGCTCTTTGAAATAGGCTTGGATGGCTTTCATATAGTGAAGCGAAAGCCCCAATGGGCCGCGGAATGAGCCGTCTGCGTTTTGTATGCCGCGATTGCCGATTTCTTCGAGTTTCTCATCGGTGACATTTAGATCAACATCGTCTGCGACTGCGCCTTTATTATCAAGGATGACTTTAGGAATGATCGTTTCCATACCGCCGTTGTGATCGTATTCATCTTTTGATTTGATTGAGATGCGCTGTATGAGGCCGTTTGAAATTTCAGCGGCGAGGGTTTCGATTGCGCTGCGCTCAGTATCGGCTTTGATGAGGTAGAGGCGCGATGAATAACAGCTGTTATCTTCATTGTCGTTTGATGTAAGGGCAAGAAGTTCCGATGTTGTTGTACCGACGTTATCTGTGACGCCCGGGAGAAATCCGATTTCCAAAGCCCAGTCAAAATCATCGGGGTTTTGATTGATTTTTTGTGTGACCGGATTTGCCAAAGCGCTTGCGAATTTTTCGTCAGCAGCAGCCGGGCTTTCGGATGTGTACACATCTATGGCACGGACCTTAGCGGTTACATTTAAACGTTTGAACAATTTTTCTATGTTTTTTGCGCGTCCGTCGTCTTTATGGGCTAGAATTTCGATGCGTGTGTGCATATACTCTTTATTGTCTCTTGATATTCGTGTTGGTGCGGATTAAACAGGACTTCTAATTTTTTTTCAATACTGTAAATGACATATGCCTAAACTTACCATCAATGATACTGAGATCGACGTTGAGCCGGGGACGAGTATCCTGCAAGCGGCGGAGCAAATTGGCGTAGAGATTCCGCGCTTTTGTTATCACGATAAATTGTCTGTTCCGGCGAATTGCCGCATGTGTCTGGTTGAGGTTTCTCCGGGGCCGCCGAAGCCGCAGGCGTCTTGTGCGCTTGCGTGCGCCGATGGCATGGAAGTCAAGACAGATTCTGAGATGGTGAAAAAGGCGCGCAAGGGCGTGATGGAGATGCTGCTTATTAATCATCCGCTGGATTGTCCGATCTGTGATCAGGGTGGTGAGTGTGATTTGCAGGATCAGGCTGTTGCTTATGGGTTTGATCGTTCTCGTTATAGTGAAAATAAACGCGCAGTAAAAAATAAGGATTTTGGGCCGTTGGTCGGAACGATCATGACGCGCTGTATTAATTGTACGCGATGCGTTCGTTTTGCCGAGGAAATTGCGGGAACGCCTGTTCTTGGGCAATTTAACCGTGGTGAAGATGCTGAAATTGGAACGTTTACGGGCGAAGTTTTGGATACTGAGCTTTCCGGGAATTTGATTGATATTTGCCCGGTGGGTGCGCTGACGTCTAAGCCTTACAAGTATAAGGCGAGAAGTTGGGAGCTCAAGAAAACTGAGAGTATTGATGTGCATGATGCGCTTGGGTGTAATATTCGTATTGATTCGCGGGGTCGTGAAGTGATGCGCATTTTGCCGCGTTTGAATGAGGACATTAATGAAGAGTGGATTGATGACCGTGCGCGGTTTTCTTATGACGGTTTAGGGAAGGCGCGTTTGGATCGCCCTTATGTGCGTGATGAAGAGAGTGGGCAGCTGCAGGAAGCGAGTTGGGAGCAGGCTTTTGCAAAGATTGCTGAAAAGCTTGAGGGTGTTCAAGGTGATGAGATTGCGGCGCTTGCTGGTGATCTCGTTGATGTCGAGGCTATGGCGGCGATGAAAGATTTAATGACTTCGCTTGGTTCTGCGAATATGGATTGCCGCACGGATGGGGGGCTTTACAGGGCTGAGGAGCGTGGCTCTTATATTTTCAACTCCGGTATTGCGGGTATTGATGAGGCTGATGCAATTTTGCTGATTGGTGTCAATCCTCGTACAGAAGGCGTTATGGTGAATGCGCGCATTCGTAAGAATTGGCTGGAGAAACGCATTCCTGTGTCTGTTATTGGTGAGGCGGTTGATCTGGCTTATCCTTATGAGCATGTCGGCACTGGGCCGAAGGATCTAGAGAAGCTTGTGAAGCAATATGCGGGTAAGCTCAAGGCGAAAAAGCCGATGATGATTATTGGTTCTGGCGCTTTTCGCCGTGATGATGGTTTGGCTGTGCAGGCGTTGTTGCATAAGGCCGCGGAAGACCTTGGCGTTGTAAGGGATGGCTGGAACGGTTTTAATATTCTTCATAGTGCGGCGTCGCGTGTTGGTGGTTTGGATATTGATTTCTTACCGCAAGATTCTGGTCGATCTTTTGCTGAAATTATTAATGGTACCAAAGACGGTAAGATCAAAGCTCTGTTTCTGCTTGGGGCGGATGAATTTAATGCGCGTGTCAATGTCGGCTGGCAGACTTTTGTCGTTTATCAAGGGCATCACGGTGATCATGGCGCGGAGCGTGCGGATGTTATTTTGCCCTCTGCGGCGTATACTGAAAAAGACGGAACCTATGTGAATACCGAAGGGCGTGTTCAGATGGCGCGGCGCGCGGTTTCTCCGCCTGGTGATGCGCGAGAGGATTGGGCGATTTTACGTGCGCTATCGGAGCGTGTTTGTGATGATCCGCTTCCTTATAATTCTTCTGCGGAATTGCGGGTCAGGATTAAGAGGGAGTGGTCTGTTTTTAAATCTATGGATGTTCTTGCTCCTGCGAAATGGCCTGTCGTTAAGGCGCGTGGTAAGCCGACGAAAGAGCCTTTTACCTCACCTGTTCGGAGTTTTTACCTGAATAATGCCATTTGCCGCGCGTCTGATACGATGCGTGAGTGTGTTGATTCGTTTGAAGGGCAGAAAAAGTTTCAGGAGGCTGCGGAGTGAGTAGGTCGACGTTAGAGCGCGTAAAGGAATTTCACGAGACTTACGGGTTGCCTGTTAAGGATGCGCCGACAATTTCTGATACTCGGATCAATGCTTTGCGTATTGGCTTGCTTGCGGAGGAATTGGATGAATTGAAACAGGCTTTGGCTGAGGGGGATTTGGTTGAGGCTTTGGATGCGTTGATTGATTTGCAGTATGTTTTGGATGGTGCATTTTTGTCGTTTGGGATGCAGGGTTTGAAAGAGGCTGCGTTTGATGAGGTTCATCGCTCTAATATGAGTAAGCTGGGCGCGGATGGTAAGCCTGTTGTTCGCCCTGAAGATGGTAAAATCCTTAAGGGGCCCGATTATTTTAAGCCTGATTTGGCGCAGTTTCTAGATGTGGATCACACGCACAAGGCGTGTGATGACGAACAGGGAGAGGCGGCGTAGATGGAGCTTTTTTGGGAATTTATATCTGATCCTTGGTCTTATTGGATCACACGAACGGTTGTTTATACCTTGATGGTTGTCGTTGGTATTTTGCTTTCTGTGGCCTATATGACTTATGCAGAGCGTAAGGTTATGGGCGCGATGCAGCGTCGTCAGGGGCCAATGACTGTCGGGCCGTTTGGTTTGTTACAGCCGATTGCGGATGGGATTAAACTGTTTTCCAAAGAGACGATTATTCCATCACAGGCGCATCGCGTTGTGTTCTTGTTGGCGCCGATGATGCTGTTTGCGCTCTCGTTGATAGCATGGGTGGTTATACCGTTTGATAAGGGATGGGTGCTGGCGAATTTGAATGTTGGGATTCTTTATCTTTTTGCTGTGTCATCTATGGGGGTTTACGGCGTTATTATGGCTGGTTGGGCGTCTAACTCGCGCTATGCGTTTCTTGGCGGGTTACGTTCGGCCTCGCAGATGGTTTCGTATGAAGTGTCTATGGGGCTTATTATTGTGTGCGTGCTGCTTGTGGCGGGGTCGCTTAACTTGCAAGATATTGTCTTAGCGCCGCGTCCGTTTTGGGTTCAGCTTTTATTGTTTCCGATGTTTATTGTTTTCTTGATTTCTATTTTGGCCGAGACCAATCGCGCGCCGTTTGATTTGCCTGAGGGTGAGTCGGAGATTACAGGTGGTTTTATGGTGGAATATTCGGCGATGACC
>CAYGSA010000081.1:0-7908 GCA_964352375.1 uncultured Micavibrio sp. | reverse complement strand
GCCAGGCGGCGCTGAGCAGTGCGCTCAACGTTGGCGTTGGCTTGGCCGCAAACCAAATATCACGCAGCCAAAGCCAAAATAGCCAAAAGCAATCACTAGAACAACTCAAGGCGCAGCAACGTCTGCAAGAGCAACAACTGGCTCAAGACGCCGCCCTGAACCGTCAAAAAATTGCGACAGACGCACGGCAAGACGCACAGGAACGCCAAACCGCGCTCCGCCGCGCCGTCGCAAGACAGCGGGCTAATTTCGGCGCGCAAGGCATTGGAACAGGGCAGGGCAGCTCCCAGGCCGTCCTTCTGGGCCTTTTCGATGAGAGCGAAGATGAAGCCCGCAGGCGCGAGGAACTCGACCAAATCCGCCTGACCGGCATCGACCAGGACCTCGGACAGCGCAGCGCGGTCAACGTGCTCCAACGCACCCAACTGGCTGAACGCAACGACCTCGCCAAAGCCGCAAACAGGCAGGATACAGGCTTCGATGTTTTCCGCGGCGGCGTTACAATCCTCGATGACATCGAAGAAGCCAGGCGCAAGAAAAACAAAAGCAAAACAAGCTTGTTTTAAATTGACAGCCGCAGCAAAAATACGCTCATATTATTATATAAAATATATTTTTGTAATCTTGGTGTTAATCATCGCCTTTCCTGCAAAAGCCGCAGAAATAATGGAAATTCCGGAAGGCATTACAGAAATTGATTTTGATGGCGACGGCACGAAAGAAATAATCGTCAAGGCGTGGCGTGGAAATTTCAACGCGCATGGATTTTATATGATATCTGTCTATAAAGAGGATGGTGGACGATTATTGTTAATACCAAATCATGATAATCCAATATTCCGTACGCTACATACCGCAGATTGCACAGCAAGAGATTATTTCTTTTTAAAACAAAGCAATAACATACATCTTATTGAAGTTATGCCACAAAACAGTCAAACGCGCTTTTTTGTGTCCGGTCTATTTGAAAATAAACAGGGCATTCCTGGTTGGGCAGAGTGGTATTTTGAGCCTCTTCACACGCACTCAAGTAATAAAAAATACTGTAACCTGCTTGAAGCTCTGAATGAAAACAAAGAACATCTTTAAAATTTAACGCCTCAAAAATGTCATCCCGAACGTGAAACGGAGAGATCTGATGCGGTTTCAGCCTGTCGGGTTTCTCCGCAGCTGCGAAGCAACGCAAAGCGTTGTTCGACTTGAAAAAGCAACGCAAAGCGTTGTTCGACTTGAAAAAGCAACGCAAAGCAAAATAAGCATAAATATAGATCCAGAAATTTAAGGAACCCCCACCCATGCAAGATCATATCAAAATCCCCAACATCACACCCATCACACGCTACGTCGCCGATGGCACGCAAACCACATACAGCTTCGGCTTCCCGATCTTCGCGAGCGAGGATCTGAGCGTTTCCCTAAACGGCGCGCCACAATCCAGCGGCTTCACCATAACCGGCGCAGGGCAAACCGCAGGCGGAACCGTGATATTCACCGCCGCCCCACCTGTAAACACCATCATCACGCTTCGCCGCGACCTGCCGATTGAACGCATCACCGATTACCTCGAAAGCGGAGATTTCTCGGCCTCCAGCATCAATGGGGAGCTGGATTACATCATTGCATCGTTGCAACAAGTAAACCGTGAAAACGATACAATGCTGCGTTACAGCGACAATGAAGCGCCCTCAAATGTCGAACTCCCTGCCCGCAGCATCCGCAGCAACAAAGCGCTCGGCTTTGATGCCAGCGGCGACCCGGTTGCCGTGTCCCTCGAAGGCTCCATGGCCGCGCCCGATTACACCGCCGTTGGCACAGGCGCATCCACCCGCACGGCGTCTGCAAAATTCGCCGACACCACAAGCGTAAAAGATTTCGGCGCCATAGGGGACGGCCTAACCGACGACACCATTGCTTTCCAAAACGCAATAAATGCTGCGGATAGCGTCTTTATACCAAAAGGCACATATCTGCTCAGCGCGAGCCTCAGGTTAACCGCCCGCCAAACCCTCTACGGCGAAGGCCAGACCAGCGTCCTAAAAGCACTCAACAACTCTTTTACTATAATCGAAATCACCGAAGACCATTGCGCCCTGCGCGATGTCCGCATTGAAGGCGGAGACATCGGAATCAGGCTGTTCGGCCTCACGCGCCCTTGCGTGCAAACATCGCTCGCCGACATCACAATCGTACAGCCTAACATCGGTGTACAGCTCGACGGGTTTAATAACGTCAATTTCCCATGCTACTGGAACAATTTCGACCGTGTGCTGGTGGAGCAATTCACCCTCCACGGCTTCCACCTGACCCTCAGCGGGGCAGGGGACACCCCCAACGCGAATAAATTCCATGCCTGCCGCGCTTATTCCTTGGGTACAGCGTCAATCGGCGCGGGGTTCTACATCGAAGACGGGCGCTTTAATAATGCCCTCATCGACTGCGAAGCCAACGTCCACGGCACATCTACGGGCTGCTTCGTGCTCGAAAATTCCGATCAAACCGCGCTGATCAATCCATACGCGGAAAGCTTCAACCAAGTGCCCAATATCCACCTGCGCGCAGGATCACAAAATACCAGCATCCATAATCTCCTCGCGGTCAGTGACGGCTCGGCCATTTGGGACGAGTCCGGCGGCAACTACAGCGCCTATAACGCAGGCTTCCCCAACCGCAACCGATTGCTGCGCACCACCTGCACAGATTTAAACGCAACATTGATGCGCTATGATACCGAATTCATCGACACAAACGGAACTGTTGACCTCGATCTCTCGCACTCCGTACATCTGGTCTCATCCTTCGGCGGGGCGCTTACGGTGAACCTGCCAAACGCCGCCGCCGCAGTAGGCGTGATGATGGTCGTCAAAAAAACCGACAGCTCGTCCAACGTGATTACCATCAAGGAAACAGGCGGCAACGGCCCCGACGGGCGCGATTACTTCCTCGGCGCAGAAAATGACTTCATGATGGCGCAGTCAAACGGCGCGGAATGGTTCGTGCTGTCCTCCAACCGCGCACCCGGAAACACACGGTTTTTCGACGGCAGCGGCACCTACGACATCGACATGGCGGTGGACACCTATTTGCTCTCCAGCTTCGGCGGCGCAATGACCGCAAGGCTGCCCCCCGCCAACGCCGCGGAAAGTGTAGGGCGCACCATCACCATCAAAAAAACCGACGGCTCCAGCAACCCCATCACCGTCACCGAACAAGGCGGCTCCGGCCCCGACGGCTTCGCCCAACCCCTAAACGCGCAGTATAACGCCATCACGGTCGTAAGCGACGGCGGGCAGTGGTTTATTGTGGGTCGGTTTACGTAAAAATTATTTGACCTCCAAAGCCCCCATCCGCTATGATCCCATAACGAAAGGGTTGAACCATGAGCGACGAACCAGAAAATGCAGGCTTAAGCCGATTACCACCATTGAATCAGGATGCACAATACGGTGAACTCATGGCCCCCGAACAAGATTTTAGCGGCCTCTCCATCGCAGAAGACGATCTCTTCGAGAAAATGCAGGATATAGCAAACGGTGTAATGCATGCAGCGCTTTCTGGGCGTATACCAATGCACATGGCTCCGTCATTCACATACGGCCATCGCGAGGGGCAAAATATCGGCGGGTTTGCGGTGCAGGTTCCTAAAAAGGGCTATGACAGCAACGTAATAACATACACCACGCACATAGATGATGACGCAAATAAGATTACCATCACGCCAAAACAAGAGGCACAATTTACCACCGTGGACGATCAAAATAAAACCGCTGAAGTTATTTCAGATGACAAAAGCGATCAAATTATCGCTGCTTTAGATGAGCATGGCTTAGTCAGCGATAAAACATTGCGTTTATTCGTGGATGATATTGCCGAAAAAATGGGCATTTCCTCCGATATGGTTTGGAGCAAAATGATAGAAGCCCGTGAAATAGACGGGCAAATTATCGGCTTTGATTCTGACTCAGGCGATGACGGTCTAACCTTCTAAAAAAAATCACCCAAGGCGCTTATCAGCCCTCACAGGCGAATAACCCGCTAAACCATACTGTCATTTCGAACGAATGTAAGCGCCGAAAGAGGGCGCAGCGACGAGGAATCTAATTTCCGCATAAGACCTGAAATTCCTCGTCGTTTCACTCTGTCGGAATGACATCCTCAAACCCTCAATCCCCAAAACCATAAAACAACAAGGACACCTTCATGCCCAACATTGAAGCGCGCACCCGTGCGCAAATGGCTAAATTCCTCCCCTCTGCGATCAACAAGGCAACGATCACATATCGTACGCTCACGCACATGAATCTGAACGAAAAAGACGCTGCAGAATACAAAAAACACCAAGAGGCCTGCAAAGTCGCCGTTGCCCATATTCATCTGCTGGTCAAACTCGCCCGCGACGTCGCCGCCCTCGAAACCAGCGAACCCGAAAAAGCCGAGGACGATAACGCCATGCTCCAAACCCTCATCGAAAACGCACAAAAGGAGTTGAAGGAGGTTTAATCTCTTTTCGGGTTTAATTCCCCGCCGCCTGCGACTTCATTCTACTATGTCATCATGAGGGAGCGTAAGCGCGCCGAAGCCTTGGCGAAGGAGGGTGAGTTCAATGTCATCCTGAGCACAGCGAAGGATCTAAATCTCATGAACAGGATCCTTCGAATCGCTTTGCTCTCTGCGCGCTCTGTAGTAAAAGCCTCTGAGCAAGCCCCAATATTTTCAGATCCTTCGCTCTCTCAGGATAACAGTCTGCATAAATGCTCTTTGAACGCATTTGATTTCCGTGCGCTGCACGGCCTGTCCGTACATTCCATGGATCACCCGCATAAACAAACCTTATAAATTTCACATAAAGTTACAGGATTTTATCATAAAATGTCAACTTCACCGACAATCACCAAAGCCGACCTCAAACTCTTTACCGTCATTTGGAACCAAATGCAAAGCCAGAACACACCCGCACTGCACATCCAAATGGCGAGCTGGCTGGAGGCCGCGCACAACAATAACGACACGCAGCTCTTGCTCATGGCCTTCCGCAGCGCCGGAAAAAGCACGCTGGTCGGCCTGTACGCCGCGTGGCTGCTCTACCAAAACCCAAACATCCGCATCCTTGTTCTCGCCGCCGATCACGCGCTCGCGAAGAAAATGGTGCGCAACGTCAAACGCATTATAGAGCGCCACCCCTGCACCAAACACCTCAAGCCCAAGGACAAAGATCAATGGGCCGCCGATCGTTTCACCATCACCAGAGACACCGAGCTACGCGATCCCTCAATGCTTGCCAAAGGCATCACCTCCAACATCACCGGCAGCCGCGCTGATATCGTCATTTGCGACGATGTAGAAGTTCCCAACACCTGCGACAGCCCGCAAAAACGCCAAGACCTGCGCGAGCGCCTCGGCGAAATCCCTTACGTTCTGGTCGCGGGCGGGCGCACCATCTATGTCGGCACGCCGCATGATTATTACTCAATTTACGCCGACATTCCGCGCACCGAAATAGGCGAAGAGAAGGAATTCCTGAACGGCTTCAAACGTCTCTCCATCGCGCTCATCGACGAGCAGGGCACGTGCGCCTGGCCAGAGCGCTACCCGCAAACTGCCATAGATGACTTCATCACCGGCCATGGTCAAAATAAATTCGACAGCCAAATGCAGCTCAAACCCGTCAACATCATGAAAGCACGCCTCAACCCAGACCTACTCGATTTCTACAAAGGCGAGATTGAATATGACGACATTGTCACAAAATCCCTCTATATCGGGCACCTGAAAATGCAAAGCGCCAGCGCATGGTGGGACCCCTCCCTCGCCAGCGCAACAGGCGATAACAGCGTTCTGGCGATTGTCTATTCGGGGCAGGACGGAAACCTGTATCTCCACCATTTGGAATACATAAAAATCGACCCCTCCAGCGATCTCGATGATATGACGCAACAATGTCGCATAGTGGGCGAGGTTCTGAAAAAACATCGCATCCCGCGCATGAATGTGGAAACAAACGGCATCGGAAATTACTTGCCCCAATTTTTAAGAAAAGAGCTTCAGGCCATGAAATGCCTGACAAAAGTCAACGGAAAGTCCAGCGCAAAAAACAAGGCAGAACGGATCGTAGAAGCCTTCGATATCGCCCTCTCTGCGGGGCGTTTAAAGGTGCATGAGAACATCAGGAAAACGTCGTTCCTAATGGAAATGCGCGAATGGCAACCGAATAAATCGAGCTGTAAAGATGACGCCCTGGACGCTGTCGCGGGCGCTCTAAACGCCGAGCCATACCGCATAGACCCCATCGCCGCCGCCAAAGGAACCTACAACTGGACCCAAACAGGCCAACCTGTAAAAGGGGAGTGGGGCGTTTAACCCGCACTGAGCGTATCATCCTGCCCATCCGCCGCGGGAGGCCGCGGAGCAGGGAGATTTCTGTGTAAATAATACCCACGAATCACACCTGCAAGACAGTAAGCGGACGGAACGTCAATATCAATGTTATGATGATCAAGTGACCTCTTAATCTCGTGCGCAAGACTATTTTGCCCAGTGCTTTGGACCATATTTACCAATGTCACGTCATCATCTGCAGACAAATTGACCTCGTTAAATCTTTGGCTGACCTCAGCCAATAAAACCGCGCTCTGTAGAACTTCAGGGCGCATAAAATCATAGAGATCGCTCTTTTTATGGGTGATACACTGAGACTTTTCAACATCCCATAGGATAATAGAGATGGTTTGAGCGCGTGTATTGATATCAAGAGCCAAATGCTCGGGCGCCTTAGTCTTAATCCCCGTAAGGTGATGATTAAGTAACGTCATGTGCTGCAGGGTTTCTTTATCTATATCCCCAGTATCACTGACACCCGCAAGACTAATGCGCACCCAATCCTCTGGATCTAAAATTTTAACACCATCAATTTCAAGAGCGACCGATTTAATATTCATTAAAACCCCCTCTATTCTCACTTTTTAGGAGAGATGTTATAGAAAATAAAAGGTACGAGCAAGCAAAAAGCGATACCTCCCATAAGCCACGACTCTCGTTCGCCGTGTGCGCTGTAGTGAATCATTCCGCACCGTCATCCCAAAACCAAAGGACTCCCAAAATGACCGAAATATCTAAAGATCTGCTGTGGTGGATCACCATCATCGACATCCCTGCTATGACGGGCTTGCTCTATATGATCTGGCGCGTGCGCGGAGAAACACAAAAAGAAATCGCAATTATTCGCGCAACGCTTGATGTGCGCTGTGACCAACTGCGCGAGGCATTAAGCAGTTTCAAACTTGAAGTCGCAAAAAACTATGCTGCAAAAAAAGACCTGAAAGACATAGAAACCCGCCTCGTAGAACATCTTCTGCGCATTGAAGACAAGCTTGATCGCACTGCCCTCAAAGCAGAGCGCCTCAATGCCCCCAACAGTAAATCCAGAAAATAGGAAAACACGATGACTAAAAAGCCAAAGCTCACCGCATTAGACTCAAACACCGAAGAAAAAACCATGACCGAATTTTATAACGACATCACCGTCGATGTCCTTGCTCGCACCCTTTGGGGTGAAGCGCGGGGGGAGGGCACACAAGGCATGCTCGCCGTCGCCAATGTCATCCTAAACCGCGTTAAGGTCGCTGAAAACAAAGGCGGTTTCTGGTGGGGAAATAACGTCATTCAAGTCTGCCAAAAACCATACCAGTTCAGTTGTTGGAATCGCTCCGACCCGAATTTCCGCAAGCTCAGCAGCGTCGACGAGAGAGATATGTATTTCTCCACCGCCCTCAGGCTCGCCCGCCGCGCTGTAATCGGCTGTATCGATGACATCACAGACCGCGCAACCCACTACCACGCCACCACCATCACCCCCTATTGGGCAAAAGGCAGAACGCCCCTCAAAACCATCGGGCGGCATAAATTCTATCGATT
>CAYGSA010000080.1:0-7943 GCA_964352375.1 uncultured Micavibrio sp. | reverse complement strand
ACACAAAGCGGGTACCTTGATGATAAGAACCTTGTTGTCCGTGCTGCGCGCAACCTTTCACAGATTGCCGATAAGGCACTTCATGTTAAAATTCGTTTGGTTAAGAACCTTCCGCTTTCCTCTGGTTTAGGAGGGGGCTCGTCCGATGCTGCGGCAACGATATGGGGGCTGCAACGCTTCTGGGGCTTGCAGACTAATCATGATTACGTGGAGCCTTTACTGCTAAAACTTGGGGCGGATGTGCCTGTTTGCTATCGGTGCCAACCTTCGGTTATGCGCGGTATTGGAGAGCGTATTACTCCTGCCCCTGATATGCCTGAAATTCCGATCTTGATTGTGAATTCAGGTCATTCTTGTTCGACGGCAGATGTTTTTGCCCATCATAATCATATTTTCACGGATTTGACTTCGTTGCCAAAGCGTTTTTGTACCGTCTTTGATTTGGTTGATTTTTTGAGCATCACAAAAAATGATCTTTATGAGCCGGCGCTCACCCTCATTCCAGAGATTGGAAATGTTATTCACGCGCTTGAGGCACAAGCAGATTGCCTGATTGCGCGGATGAGTGGCTCTGGTGCTAGTTGCTTTGGCTTGTTTGAACATCAAGATCAAGCCAATAGGGCGGCTAAAGCCTTAAAGGATGATAATCCTGATTGGCACGTTTTTTCAGCGACACTGAACAGCCCAGAGCGATATTAAGCTAAAACGGGCATGGGCTTTCGAACCATGTTTGTGCTCCATCGCTTGGGTGGTGGAGCATTAGCTTGAATGCGTGGAGCTGCAGCCTGTCTGCGGCGCTGAAGGCTTTTTTGTGCGCGTAAAAATCATCACCGATAATGGGATGACCAATTTCACACATATGTACACGGAGTTGATGTGTGCGCCCCGTTATGGGCTTGAGGGAGACACGGGTTATGCCTCCTGCCTCGCGCTCAAGAACTCTCCACTGCGTTTGTGCTTCGCGGCCATGGCTAAGATCAATCATTTGCAAAGGTCGATTTGGCCAATCACAACGTAGCGGAAGGTCTATAAGGCCGTCATCTCCCTCAATGTCACCCCAAATACGAGCGATATATTCCTTTTGTGTTTGGCGGCGCTCAAACTGTAGCCCGAGATTTTTATGCACCTCGGCGTTTCGTGCCATCACAAGCAAACCTGATGTTTCCATGTCCAGACGATGAACGATGCGCGCCTCCGGGAATTCAACTTGAACACGTTTTTCGAGGCAATCAGCATGCTCGGCTTTGCGACCAGACACCGTCAGTAATTTCGGAGGTTTTGATACGATCAAGAGGTCATCATCTATATGGATAATGTTTAAAGGCTCCTGCGGGGGGGCGTATGTAAAACTTTCCGGAGGTTTTTGCATGGATATATGATATGAAAATCTTGTAAAATACACAACAGCATGCGAATATATGGTTATGAAGATCATTATTTATACATTATTATTTGTTTTTGTTGTTATCCCCTTTGAAGCATCTGCGCAGTATAGGGGATCGCTTCAGTTTGAGGAGGAAAAAAAAGAGGATAAATCCGCGAAGCCGATTCCTAAAGTTTTTTCTTCTCAAGTCACGAGCACAGAAGAAGCGGCGCGACTTGATGTGATTAATAATAACCTTTATGTTTCGCTCTGGAATTTTGCAGGTACAGACTTGATTTATCAGAAAAAGCTTTATGATCTTTTGAAATTCGAACGCTTTAAGCTCACGCGTTATCCTGCTGAATTCCAAGGCCCTACAGAGGAGGCACTTGAGAATCTGAACGAGAATTACAAAATAATGCAGCAGGAAATTGAGAATGCGCATGCTCGCTATGATGTTATTCGTGAAGGGATACGTGAAGAGGAATACGAAATTCTTGATCCTTTGTGGGAAGAAGAGCTTGCTAAATTTGAGAAACACGCCGATGCTTATTTTAAAATGCAACATGACTTCCTCAAGACTTATAACAGAATGGTGCGGTTTATTTTAAAACAGGGGGGGAGCTATTTTTATGATGCCTCTTCCGGAAATCTGCGTTTTTATCAAAATAGCGGCCTTCAGTTCTTTGGGAGAACCCTTGATAAGCTTCGTAAAACTAGCTTTGAGCAACGCAAGCATATCAGGTCTAAGCCTCCGGCGAATGTTGATCCGTCTTTTATAAAATAATGATGAGATCCTTTCTTCTTATTATGTTGATCGTTGCTCTAACGGGTAGTGGCTATTTTGTCTATGATCGGCGTCAAAACTTTAAGGCTGCGGAGGCGATAAGGCTAGCGGAAGATGAAAAATCCTTGCGTGAAACAGAGAAATCTCGTGCTGCGATTAAAGTCCTTCAAAAAAGCCACATAGACTCCTTTAAAGCTGATTTAAAAAAAACGGCGCAGGACTACAAGGATTATACAAAGATTTTAGTTGAGATTGTAAGGCCACAAAATTTTTCTTCCGCTGCGTATGCAAAAGAAAACTACATTCTGTTTACTCAGGATATCGAGCCTACAATTCGAAAAAAGGCTGATGCAATTCTTGGCGTGTTTACTCGATATCGTAAAACACTTGAAAGCACGATTGATGAAGAGTCAACAGAAACAGAGAAACGTTTTATTGCAGAGTGGATTGAGATGCATGATGTTCAGCTTGAACGCTCTGTCACACTGCTAACAGAAGATGATAAACTTCTTCAAGCTTATCGTGATCTTATTGAGTTTTACTATGTTCACTCAAAGCTTTACAGCGTTGATATTGATGCAGAAGAATTTGTTTTCAAGCGCGAGAAAGATGGGCGAAAATATGAAAAATTGCGCAATATTATTCAGGATATTCGGCGTCATAAGGCTAGCATGCGGCAGAAAGAATAAGCTCGCGCTTTTCTTGTTTAGACATTGTTTTAATTTCAGCTTCTCTTTTAGAGGCTTCTGAGCGGTTTCTTGCTTTTTCGGTATAGAGTAATTTGAGCGGCGTACGGCCTTTTGTGTATTTTGCGCCTTGTCCTTGCTCATGTTGTTGGAAACGCCGCTGGATGTCTGTTGTTATGCCAGTATAGAGCGTTTGGTCTGCGCATTCGAGGATATAGATAAACCACGGTACGCCCCCAGACACGTTAATACAAGCCGCCAGTTCCTGTGGTTACGGTTGATGGCCGCACTGGCTCAACTTCTCTATATCCACCCGAGGGTTCAAAGCCGTAATCATAGTTATAACCGCCAAAATTATTCATCACCGAAATTCCGTTTTCATCGAGAATGTACATTTCATCCGTTGGCTCGGTTCCTACCAAAAAAGACTCCCATATTACTCGCTTATCACCAGGGCGGGCACGCACACCTGTATCGGCGTTAATGCGAATATTGCGAATTCCAGAAGGCTTGCGAAATGGCTCTGGTTGTTTATCTACCAAAGCTTGCTTCATGAAGTCTTTGAAAATCGGCACAGCGACAGAAGATCCTGTTTCTTTTCTGCCGAGCGAGCGTGGATTGTCAAAACCTACGTAAACACCCACAACGAGGTTGGGAGTGAATCCGATGAACCATGCATCCCGCGAGTCATTGGTTGTTCCTGTTTTTCCAGCCATTGGACGATTTAGGTCGCGCAGACGTACCCCCGTCCCGCGCTGAATTACGCCTTCCATCATTGATACCATCTGATATGTTGTGCGCGGGTCTGCGATTTGCTCGCGGGTATCTGGTATCAACGGAGGGGGCTGGCTTTTCCATTTTACCATATTTCCACACTCTTCACAGCCACGATGATCGTGTTTGAAGACCGTCTTGCCGTAGCGATCTTGAATCCGATCCACGAATGTTGGTGTGATTTTCTTACCGCCATTGACTAGCATACCATAAGAGGCCGTCATTTTTAGAAGCGTGGTTTCCGTGGCGCCCAAAGAGTTTGCAAGCAACGGGCGCATATTATCTGTGATTCCAAAATGGTCTGAATATTTTGCGACAAGTTCCATACCTAGAAAATCAGCGAGCCGCACAGTCATGAGGTTTCTGGATTTTTCAATTCCCACGCGGATTGGTGTTGGGCCGTAGAATTCATTGGAATAGTTTGATGGCTTCCATGTTCCTGCGATCTCATCCTCCAGCACGAATGGAGCATCAAGAACCAGTGTTGCTGGGGTAAAGCCCTTATCCAGAGCGGCGAGATACACAAAGGGTTTGAACGCAGAGCCAGGTTGGCGTTCGGCTTGTGTGGCGCGGTTAAACTCGCTCGTGCCGTAGCGATAATTCCAGCCACCTTGCATCGCCAGAACACGTCCTGTGTTTGGGTCAATTGCAATAAGTGCACCCTGAATTTGCGGGATTTGTTGCATGACGTAGGTATTTTCTGTCTCAGGTTTTTTTTCAACTAAAATAACGTCGCCAATTTCGAAAATTTCTTCTAATGATTTTGGCTCTGGGCCAAGTGTGTAGCCTTGATTCATATATTTACGCGCCCACTTTGTGTCATCTAAATTTATCTCTCCTCTGTCTTTTTCAGTAAAACCGAGGGCTGCCTTTTCGGCCGAGAGCTTTAGTATTGTCGCAAGTTGCCAGCTTTCAATTGTTCCTTCTGGCTTTTGAACTTCTGCGAGCTGTTTTTTCCAATCATCCAATGTTTCCAATTTTTTAATTTCGCCGCGCCAACCATGACGCTTGTCATAGGCCATAAGCCCTGCCCTTAGTGCGCCTTGCGCGATGGTTTGGAATTTGGGATCGATTGATGTCTTTACGGCTAACCCGCCTTGATAGAGGCTTTCTTCACCATACCGAGACTGTAATTCTCGGCGAACTTCTTCGGCGAAATATGGGGCTTCGACGCTTTCCGAGATATTTTCATGCATTTGCAAGGGGTTTTTCTGAGCAAGATCAGCCTCGGCTTCTGTAATATAGCCCTCGATCACCATACGGCTGATAACCCAGTTACGGCGAGCGAGCGCTCTGTCGTGGTGTTTTACGGGATGATAATTGTTCGGGCCTTTTGGTAGCGCCGCCAGATAGGCTGCCTCGGCGATTGTCAGTTCATCAAGAGGTTTATCGAAATAATGGAGCGCCGCGGCGGCAACGCCATAAGTGTTTGCACCAAGAAATATTTGGTTCAAGTAAAGCTCTAGAATGCGTTCTTTGGACAGTGTTTTAGTCATACGATATGCAACGATCGCTTCTTTGAGTTTACGCTCTATTGCGACAGCGTCATTGAAGAAGAAGTTTTTAGCAACTTGTTGCGTAATTGTTGATCCGCCCTCTGGCCTTTTATTGACGCCCATCACTTTATTTCTTGCATATTTTAGGAGCGCGCGTGTGACGGCTTTGAGATCTACGCCGCTGTGGCGATAGAAATTTTGATCTTCAGCAGCGATAAATGCGCTCTTTACATGGCTAGGGATAAATTCAATGGGGACGAAGATTCTTTTTTCCTGGGCAAATTCTGCCAGCAGGCGACCATCCCCTGCATAAAGGCGGGTTACGATCGGTGGCTCATAGCTTTTGAGTTGGGCATGATCTGGTAGGTCGTGGCTGTAATAATTGACAATGAATACTATGCCTATCACACCGATGACCGCCGCGACAAAACCGAGTGATGAGAGCCAAATTAGAGATTTCCAAAAATATTTCATGCGGGATTTATAGCATGAATTGTGCCAAGTTCTATTTATTTTTAGGTCTTTATGCAACACGCCTTGTAATTGGCCCATCAGCACGGCCGTGGATGAATTGGTCTACATATTCATTACCAGAATGGTCGAGCTGAGACACTTCACCTTTCCATATGATGCGACCTTCGTAGATCATTGCAACGTAATCGGCAATTTTGCGGGCGCTGGCCATGTCGTGAGTGATGGAGAGCGCGGTTGCGCCGAGGCCTTTGACTTGCTCGACAATCAAATTATTGATGACATCGGCCATGATCGGGTCGAGGCCTGTTGTGGGTTCGTCGAAGAAGATTATTTCTGGCTTTGTTGCGACGGCGCGCGCAAGGCCAACACGTTTTTGCATACCGCCCGAGATTTCGGAAGGGAAAAGCTCTGCGACTTCAGGTTTTAAGCCTACGGCGGTGATATTTTGAATCGCGATGTCTTTGGCTTCGGCTTTTGGCATTTTCTGACTATGAATCAGGCCAAAAGCGACGTTTTCCCATACCTTAAGTGAGTCGAAGAGTGCACCGCCCTGAAACAGCATGCCGAATTTTTTCATGAATTCGCCGCGCTGCCTGAGGCTTACGCCAATACTTTCTTTGCCATCAATCAGGATGGAGCCTGAGTCTGGTGTGATTAACCCTAATATAGATTTCAGGAGTACGGACTTCCCTGTTCCTGATCCGCCGATGACAACGAGCGATTTTCCTTTTGGCACGGACAGGCTTAAATCATTCAGAACGTGATTATCGCCGAATGATTTTTTAACATTTTTTATATCAATTTTGAATTCACTCATGAGAAGAATATCTGTGTTATGAGGTAGTTGGAAATCAAGATTAAGATAGAGGACGAGACCACTGCGTTTGTTGTGGCCGCCCCAACACCTTGCGCGCCACGGGCGGAATTGAAGCCGTGATAACAGCCCATTATCGCAACGATGAAGCCGAATGCGCCCGCTTTCCAAAGGCCTGAAGCAACATCGATATACTCCAATGCATCCCAGCTTTGGATCAAATAATTAGTTGGGCTGAAGCCGAGTGAGTGCACAGAGACAATATAACCGCCATACACGCCGATGATGTCGCCAATAAAGACTAGAACGGGTAATGTGAGTGTTGCTGCTATGATGCGCGGGACGATGAGGTATTTATATGGGTTTACTGAAAGTGTACGGAGGGCGTCAATTTGTTCTGTGACTTTCATCGTGCCGATTTCTGCGGCGATGGCGGCGCCGACGCGCCCTGCAACCATTAAGCCTGCCAAAACGGGCGAGAGTTCGCGTGTGATGGAGAGTACGACAACGCCTGCGATAGCGCCTTCTGCGTTGAATCTTGTGAAGCCTGTATAGCTTTGGAGGGCCAGCACCATGCCTGTGAACAAAGCCGTTAAGCCGACGACGGGCAGAGAATAATACCCGATGTCAATGAATTGGCGAGCTAGTTGCGCAGGAAAGAACGGCGGCGTGATACAATGCTTTAAGCTGCGCCCAATAAAATCGCTCAATCGACCGACCGCGGCGAGCATATTTAAAATGCCCGCTCCGATGTTTCCAAAAAAATTAAGTGCTAAATTCATGAGAATGCAGACTATATGAAGTCCGCGCTTTCGTCTATATTGTGTTTCATGAAATTTAAGCAAAAAATCCTGCCGTGTGAGCTTCGGCAGATGGAGGAAAACGAATCGGTTCGGATTCATTTGGCTTATGCATGTGATGATAACCTTTTATTTGGGGAGCGTATCTATAAAGAAGATACGACCCTTTGGCTGTATAAGGATTTGGCGGATATCGTCAAACTAGCGGCGCAGCGGTGTTTTGCACGTTATAAGATACGATTCGTTGTGTATGACGGTTTGCGCGTTGTAGAGGCGCAGGAGGCGATGATGCACACGCGGCGTGCGCGGGATAATCCGCAGTGGATGGAAGAGCCGCGAATGCTTTCGCTGCCAGGCGGGGGCGGTCATCCGCGCGGGATGGCGGTGGATATTGGGCTTGAAGGGCGCGATATGGGGTGCGCGTTTGACTATATGGGGCAGGAAGCGCACAGAGATTATAATCATAACTCTGAAATCGCCGAAAATCGCCGAATTTTGGATTCTTGCATGACAGAAGCCGCGGCGGTGCATGAGCATGAGTTGGTTTTACTGCCCCAAGAATGGTGGGATTTCCGCTTTCCAGCGTCGTTTTACGAGCAATTCGTTCCGCTTTCGGATAAATACCTCCCTGAAGAGATTAAGCAAATATTGTAAAAAAGCGCCTGAAAAGTTTGCCTTTTCCTTTTATTTACTTTATTGTGTTAAATAATAATAAGAAAAATTGAAAGAAATATAGTTCCGTAAACGGG
>CAYGSA010000079.1:0-7995 GCA_964352375.1 uncultured Micavibrio sp. | reverse complement strand
CAGATTGTTGCGGTTTGTTACAGGATTTTTAAAAGGTCGAACAAAGCGATGCTTTGCTACGTCGCGCAGGGCAAACCACAGGGCGTAATTTGAACCTTTTTTATTGCAATTTCATAATAAAGTGTAGTAATTTCGTATTGAAAAAAAAGATAGGATAATATTATGGTTTTAGCAAAAGGTGGTAAGGTTGATTTTCGGCTGGCTTTGCCGATGGACGATATCCAAGAAATGTATGATATGATTACAGGCAATCAAGAAGTGAATGCACTGTCTATGCAAGCGACTGGTTATGATCTTAGTAAGTTGAAAAAGGATGATAATGGACAATTAACGGAACGAAGCGCTGCTATATTTGTTGCGCGAGTATTTGGTGCGGGACTTGAAGCTGGAACTGCTGCGGAAAATCTAGCGTTTAACATGAAACCTGATCAACAACACATGACATCTTTAGAAAAAAAATATGGAGTTACTCAAGAACAAGCTCGCTATCTTGCCATATTGAATGATTCTGGTTTTGAGGCTTTCTCTTCTATGGTCGCTGGCGTAGGTACAGAAATGGCTTGCATACCCTCAACAATCGAAGAGGCTGAACAACAGTATCGTGATGAATTTTTGGCGAAAATTCGTCAGGAAATAGTTAGCTATAATGAATCAGAAGGTTCCATTCTTGGGCGTGATTACACAGAACAAGATCTTTATGCTGAAGTTCAGGAAAATATGAAGAACCCCGTTAATCAAGCTCAATTACAGGAAGGCATTAGAATAGCTCGCGCAATATTTACTGGCACTTTTGTTTCTGATCCTTTTGGCGATGATCCTGATACCAAGGACAACGGCAGTTTTAATTTACACTAAAACTCTATAAAGCCCCCTTCATTAGAAGGAGGCTTGTTTACTCAAGATAACGCGTAGCAACAATCAGTTCGCCTGACGCCTTAGGAAAGCGGGGATGTCGAGCTCGTCATCTGCTTTTGCAGATGGCTTTGATGGCTCTTTGATGTTCAGGGTGCCTTGTGAGGGCGATTTCACATCTTCGGACGCATTGGCTTTCACCATCTCACCATCATCACGCATGTTGTCGATGCGTTGCTGCACAGACCCTGTAATGCGTTCAAACAATGATGGGCCTCTGCTTTCCTGGTTATGTGGCATTGTGCGTCTGGGCGGGTTGAGCTGGAGTGATGATGGCGTTGAAGCGGCTGGTCTTTTTGCCTCGACATGTGCGCCATGATAGCTGGATATATGTGACCCTATGGCTGTTTCTTTTACCGTCATATCCGGCATTACGGGCTCTGGGGGTATGAATGAATTATTCACTGTTTCACCACGAAGAACCGGCTTTTGATCGGAGAACTCACCTTGTTCAAACATATCGATTGAATCGTATTCCTGTGTCTCTGGCTCTGCAGGAGCGGCCTTAGGAATGATTGGACCGTTGCCGCGGGAAATGGGCTGCGGCGCCGTTAGGCCTTTTATCATATCACGCCCTGTAACCATGGCTTTAGGTTGCTCTTGTTGCGCTGTTGTTGCCTGCCTGATTGGAGAGGCTTTTGCAACGGATTCCGCATTCGGTATTGAGCGTTCTATTTTTGGAGTATTGCCCCCACTGAATGTTCCGCCGGTTTTTGTGTCTGCCTGACTTTCGATGCCTGTTGCCACGATAGATACGCGCATCAGACCGTCCATAGATTCGTCAAATGTTGCCCCAAAGATAATATTTGCACTGGGGTCGACTTCGTCGCGGATGCGGTTACAGGCCTCATCTGCTTCGAATAATGTCATGTCGAAACCACCTGTGACGTTAATGATAACGCCGTTTGCGCCTTTCATGGACACGTCATCAAGAAGCGGGTTATTAATGGCGGCTTCGGCGGCTTCGATGGCGCGCTTATCGCCTGATGCTTCGCCTGTCCCCATCATTGCCTTGCCCATTTGAAGCATTGCGGTACGAATGTCTGCAAAATCGAGGTTCACAAGACCGGGGCGCACCATAAGATCAGTTACGCCGCGCACGCCTGATTGAAGGACGGTATCCGCCATTTTAAAGGCTTCGGCGAATGTTGTCTTTTCATTCGCGATGCGGAATAGATTTTGATTTGGAATAACGATCAGGGTATCAACATATTGCTGCATCTCCTTGATGCCCTTCTCAGCTTGCTCCATACGGTGCACACCTTCGAAGTGAAAGGGCTTGGTTACAACACCAACTGTCAGGATACCTTGTTGACGGCATGCCTTAGCGATTACTGGAGCAGCGCCTGTTCCTGTACCACCTCCCATACCTGCGGTTACGAACGCCATATTTGCACCATCAAGGTAGCGAAGAACCTCTTCAAGGCTTTCCTCAGCAGCAGCTTGACCGACATCTGGCTTAGATCCAGCACCAAGACCGCCCGTGATGCTCACACCAAGCTGAACCTGATCTTCGGAAAGTGAGCTAGAAAGCGCCTGAGCGTCTGTGTTGCACACAAGAAATTCACACCCATCCAGATTGGATGAGATCATATTATTGACAGCGTTGCCGCCTGCGCCACCTACACCGATGACGGCGATTTTTGGTGAAAGTTTCGGGACCTCGGGGGTCTGCATTTTTACGTTTATCATTTCGATAGAACTCCTGGGAAATGGATGTTCGGTAGGTTCGATAAAGATTATGCCGCTTTTTGAATCGTGGGAAGGGGTAATGATCCAATTTGCAAAGTTTTTTTGGATTTTGTGGAAAACTTTACCAATTTTCTTTTAACCATAAGCGGGCGCGTTCGATTATTGAATTGGGGCGAGCGCGGGCCATGACTTCGGAGGGCATTTCCTCATGATGTTCTGCGGCGTAAGTTAGAAGCCCTGCCGCAGTCGCGAACGCTGCGCCACTGACGGCATCTGGCAAGCCACGTAAACGAATGGGCTTACCGAGACGCACTTGTTTATCGAGCACAATTTCGGAGAGCTCTTTCATTCCTGCGAGCTGGCTGCCGCCGCCTGTTATAACGACGCGACGACCGATCACGCGATCAAGGCCGCAATCACGAAGATTTGCGCGGACATGTTCGAGGATTTCCTCTACGCGAGGTTGAATGATGCCGACAAGGTATGAGCGCGGAATGTGGTTTGGAACGCGGCGCTCATCTTCGCCAAGTCTCGGCACATCAATCATCTCACCCTCGTCAGTGTGGGAGGCGAGTGCGCAGCCGTAGAGAATCTTGATGCGCTCGGCGTTTTCGACCGAGGTCATCAGGCCCTTGGCGATGTCATTTGTTATGTTTTGCCCGCCCATGGCCACGGCGTCACAATAAATCATGAAACCGCTATGGAAGACGGCGAACGAGGTTACGCCCGCGCCAATATCAACCACTGTGCAACCCAGATCAATTTCATCATCGACAAGGGATGATAAACCCGAAGCATATGCGCCAGAGCACAACGCCGCGATATCGAGGTGGCTGTGGTCTATGCAGGATGCCATATTTCTCAGTGCTACGGCATCGCCTGTGACGAGGTTGATATCAACATTGAAATTTTTGGCGTGCATGCCGCGCGGGTCGCGGATTCCATCTTGACCATCGACGCGGTAGAATGTGGGGATTGTATGGATTAGCTCCAGATTTTCTTTTGCTTCTTTTTCTTGCGCGCTGGCAAGGGCGCGGCGCACGTCGTTATCCGTGATGTAGTGCCCACCGATATCGACCTCTACGCTATGACCGAAAGAGCGGACATGCATGCCCGAAACATTGACAATGACCTCGCGCAAGGGATATCCGCGCATAATGTCAGCGGCCATGTTTTCTGCGGCATGGACAGTTTGACGGATGACTTTTTCGGCCGCGTCCATGTCGATGATAGCACCGTTTTTAATTCCTGCGGAAGGTTTGTGCCCTACCCCGACGATTTCAAATCCATCATTTTCGCATGAGCGGCCAATAAAACATGTGGTTTTATGACTGCCGATATCAAGAGCCGCAAGGAGTGATGCTTCACTGTGTTTTGGTGATTGGGACGCGCTCATAGGCTTGTCTCCGAGATGTTTGCCTTATAATCCTGCACTGTGCCCAGACGCGTGCGAACGATCAAGCGGCCCTTATATCTTGCGTCAATATCACGCACAGCTTTTTGCGTGAGAATTTTATGCTCGGCATGTTTTCCAACCAAGGCTTTGATCGCAAGGTCTTTATCATTTTCAGGCAGCTTAATGCGCTTTCCGTCTTTAAGAACAATGTCCCAGCGACGCTGGTCGATCAGTTCGGCATGGTCGATCAGTTCAAGGAACTCGGGGTAGTTTTCGAGCAAGATGACAAGAGGCGGCGTCTTTGCGGGTGCGCCCTTGCCTGTTATCATGAAGAGGTCTTTGAATTGATCAAGGTCGTTTTGCGTGAGGATTGCACCATCTGCATCGATTAGAGAGAGCTTATTATCGTTTTGCCAAAGTGCCATAGGTTCGCGCTCTACGAGGTCTATGTATATTGTGTCGGGCAAGCGGCGTTCAACGCGCGCGGCGCGCACCCAGCTGATTTTTTCGATTTGCTCTTTTGCGTCTTCGGGGTTGAAGAGGAAAATAGGATCGCCCTCGCCGACATTAATAAGGGCGAGTAGAATCTCGGCGTCTGTATATTTGCGACCTTCAACGAGGATATTTTTCACTTGAAACCCTGCTTTTCCAGACAAATCAAGGGTTCCTGACTTTGCTTTGTCAGCGATCATTTGGTCGTAGTTGCCCATGAAAAACCACACACCGCTCCAGATCATGAGAAAAACGGCGACCAAAATTGCCGCTGGTTTTTTCCAGCTAAAGCTCTGCTTTTTGGCTTTTCTGCTTTTTCTTTTGGTTTTGCGCACTGGTTTTTTCTTTTTTGCTGCGGCCATTATCTTACCTCTTTAGCAATCTGGCGTCTTTGGGGACGACATCGGCGGGAAGAGATTTGGCGGCATTTTCAGAGATTGCTTCTTCGATTTGTACCGTGAGAAGGTCAGTGAACAGAACCGGATCCGCGGCCGCTTCCCAGAGGAAATAGCCGAACGAGCCGGGGATTGGGTTGACTTCGTTCATCCAAAGTTCTCCGGATTCGGAATTGCCGATGAAGTCGATGCGCGGCGCGCCTGTGCCATCGAGCGCGTCAAACATGCGCACTGCCCATTCACGGATTTGCGCATCTTTTTCTGTCGAGATGTCTGGGTTGATTTCACGGGTGAGAGAGAGCATGCCTTCGCTGACGGGTGTGTTTCCATCCTTTACGCCGCCTAATTTATCGCCTGTTTTGTTATCGTCACTGCCGGACATGTATTTTTGTTTGAAATCGAGCAGTTCGTCAGTGGCTTTGGGGCGTTCGATGGCGGAGGTAACGCCGTTTTTCATGACGGCAACGTTATATTCGATGAGGTTTTTCACGAAAGGCTCTGCGATGGCGCTGTCATCCATTTCGAATATGGCAGGCAGGCAGGCTTTGGCTTCGGCGGCGTTCTCGACTTTGGCGACGCCGATGGAGCTGCCGAGGTGAGAGGGCTTGATGATGCAGGGATAGCCGAGCGGCTTAAGCAACGCGTCGAGTTGATCTTCGGGGATCAGATAGCCTTCGCTTGGACGTTTGAGAATGGCGAAAGGCAGAACAGGGATATCGAGCGCTTGGAGGGCGTATTTGGTTGTGACTTTGTCCATTAATATGGCTGAAGCTTTGGTGCGCATGCCTGTGTAGGGGATGTTCGCGAGTTCAAACAGGCCTTGGATATTTCCATCTTCGCCGTACAGGCCGTGGAATGCAGGGATTGCGACGTCGAATGCGATCGACTTGGCTGATCCAAAGAAAGGTTGTTGTTTTGGTATTAATGACCCGCCGCGCTTGCCCGATACATCCAATGTGACTTCGGTTAAAGTCGATTTGTCTTTGAAGAGGTAATTTTCGCGTTTACGCAGAGCGTCGCCTGTGTACCATGTTCCCTTCGGGTCTATATAGACGGGGAATGATTCGTACGCACTGGTATCGATTGCGCCCAAAACCTGTAATGCAGATATTACACTGACGTCATGTTCGGGGGAGCGTCCGCCGAAAAATACAGCTATTTTCTTTTTGGTTTGAGTCATTGCGAGATCATCGTATAAGAAGGTATGAATTTAGAACTATTCTATTTAACCACGAAATTCTGATTTGATAAAGGGGGCAGCGTTGCAAGAATTTGAATACAATGGCACGTCTTTTTCATACTGTGAAATGGGGCATGGAAGCCCCGTCATTATATGGGCGCATGGGTGGGGGCAATCACACAAAAGCTTTCTGTCCTTGATTGCGCCGTTTGAAACGCGGGCGCGTCACATTGCTCTGGATTTTCCAGGATTCGGAGATTCCCCTGCTCCGCCTTCTGATTGGGGCACGGAACATTATGCGGACGCGGTGGCGGCCTGGATTAAAGACCAAGGGTTTGGTCCCGTTTTATGGGTTGGGCATAGCTTTGGTGTGCGCGTTGGATTGCAAATGGCTGCGCGGCATCCTGAATGTATTAAGGCGATGAGCTTTATTGCGGGTGCGGGTTTGAAGCGGAAACGATCGCCGTTTAAGAAAGTTTATTTTTATTGCCGTATTAAACTGTTTAAGCTTCTTAAAAAGCTTGTTCCTGAGAGTGATTTTAAAACTAAATTGATGAGCAAATTTGGCAGTGCAGACTATAAAAACGCGGGAGCGATGAAAAACATCTTTATCCGCGTGGTGAATGAAGATTTGAGCGCGCAGGCTAAGGCCGTGCAGTGCCCCGTGACATTAATTTATGGGCGCGAGGATACCGAAACACCGCCTGAGTTTGGGGCGCGTTATTCGCGCTTGATAAAACACTCGGAGTTGTTTTTACTGGATGGGCAAGATCATTACACCGTTCTTGGCGATGGTCGCCATCAAGTTGTTAAGATTTTGGATGGGTTTTTGACCACAAAGGACGCGGAGAGCCAGTGAGGGCACAGAGTTTTATTTGGCCTTTTGATCACCTAAGATAATTTTATTTTTCTGAAGATCTGGGTGAGGGTATCCATATCTAGCTTGGAAATCTTCATCTGTTTTGTGCTTGAAATATCCTTCTAATCCTATTGGAAGTGAAAAAATTGCACTTGATAAAAATGAAATGAATAGTGTTTTTGTAAGAGTTAACTTTGCTGCGTGTTCAGATTTTTGCGCTTTATTGTAAAAATAATATATTGCGTAAGATATTATCAGAGCTTGGAGTCCACATAAGACAAATGCAATTGGTTCGGTTAAATTAATCAGCGATTTTGCGATAAATAATATCGGGAAGGTTAGTATCAAAACAAGAATAAGAGCTCCAATTAATGACGCACAACATCTCGCCACATGTTCCATGGGGAATTTAAGAAATCCGTTTAAAAAAGATGACCTCATATTTTTCTTTATAGACAAGTGATAGGCTGTGACCGGAAGAACAGTAATTAGATAAACGCCAATAACTGCAGTCCATTTATAATTCGTTTCCATGACTACAAACGTCGTAAGCAGTAAAAATACAACTACTACGATGCATGATAAAACATATCTCAACGCTTCTGTTTTGAGAGGGACTTGAGTTTTTGGCCTCCATAGACCTTTAATTACAAACATTATAAGCGCGATAAAAAGTGCACCTGCAAACGCGTAACTTAATCCAGAAAGTAACCCAGGAACCGAACTAACGCTGGTGGTGATTGTTGGCGCTCCTGTTGAGAAATTGTGTTCTTGTTGCATTTTGACTTGTTTTGTATCTCTTTAAATAAGTTCATTATAGACGATTTATGCATAATAGTCAAAAATAGATCGCTTATTGAACGAGCATGATGTCATCGTCAGACAGCCGAACATTTTATAACTCTTCTCTTGCCACTCACACCTCGAACCTAGTACCTATATAGCTATGACGACAGCATTCATTATTTTAATCTTCACCTATTTCGCGTTTATCGCGTTTGCGATTTCGCGGTTGATGAACTATTTGCATGCGCTGCAGCAAGATGATTACGATAATACGCGCCTGTCG
>CAYGSA010000078.1:1728-8116 GCA_964352375.1 uncultured Micavibrio sp. | reverse complement strand
GGGCGGTTGATGTCGAAGATGTTCTGGATGTGGTTTTTCGAGACTTTTGTATCGGGAAGTAGATTATAACGTCAAATCGTCGCCATCATTTTCCGGTATGTCTTCTGACGGTTCTTCCGTGTTCCAGCCCATCATTTCTGCCCATGACTGTGTTATTCCTGCCAACATTGTTGAGGCTGTGATCGCTGGAAGCATTGCGAGATCGAAAGATGATTTGAACAAATCAGTTGTGCGCATCTGTATCATTTCTTCGAAGCATAGTTTCTCTACATGTGCCTGTCTTGGGATACGTGGGTGTATTTTTTGTGCATCTGCATGGGTGTAAACATCATATGTGAATGTTTTATATGCTTGATTTTTATCTTGGCCTAGAGCGCGGCGCATAAAGTATATGCCGACTGGTATAGAATAAATCATGCCTGGGAAGTGCTTGTCTTTGTCTGGCTGCATTCCGCCATTCAGTTTTTCTGATAAAACAAGTTTGTTTAGAAACTTTGAGCCATCTTTGCCAAAACGCTCTTTGAATGCGGCGCGGAGTTCTGCGTTTTCTTCTCTTGTGGTCGGTGAAATGCCTTGAAAACGATCAGGATCAAACTCTCGCCAGTATTTGCTCGCGCGGGCTTTAAAGTCTTTTATATCTTCTTTATTTGACATGGTAGGTTTTATTACATTCTTTTTGTGGAAAAAGGCAAGGAATTCCTGTATAAACCCCGCATTATGGGTGCTAAAGAGACAGATTTTGACGTTATTATTGTCGGTGGAGGGCATGCAGGGTGCGAATCTGCTGCTGCTGCTGCGCGGATGGGGGCGAAGACAGCTTTGCTCACGCATAAGCTTGAGACTGTTGGGGTGATGTCTTGTAATCCTGCTATTGGCGGGCTTGGTAAGGGGCATTTGGTGCGCGAGATTGATGCGCTGGATGGGATTATGGCGAAGGTGATTGATCAATCGGGCATACAGTTTCGGATGCTAAATGCCTCTAAAGGGCCAGCGGTTCGTGGGCCTCGGGCGCAGGCGGATCGCAAGCTCTATCGTGAGGCGATGCAGGCTTTGTTGAACGATTATCCTAATCTGACGCTTGTTCAGGGATCTGCGGATGATTTGATTATAGAGAATAATAAGGTTGCAGGGCTTAAAACCTTAGAGGGTACGGAATATCGATGTGGCGCGGTTGTTTTGACGACTGGGACGTTTTTGCGTGGTTTGATTTATCGCGGGGAAGAAATTACGCCTGCGGGTCGTGTGGGTGAAGCGCCGACGATTGGATTAGCGGAGACGCTGGAGCGTTTGAAGTTTCCTCTGGCGCGGTTGAAGACGGGCACGCCTGCGCGGCTGGATGGGCGAACGATTGATTGGGATGCGCTGGATGAACAGCACGCAGATGAAGAGCCTGTGCCGTTTTCTTATATGAATGACGAGATAACGGTTGCCCAAATCCCGTGTCATATAACCTATACGAATGAGGCGACGCACAAGATTATTGCCGATAATCTGAGCAAATCTCCGATGTATTCGGGGACGATAAAATCAACGGGGCCGCGCTATTGCCCGGCGATTGAGGATAAAATCCATCGTTTTACCGATAAGCCGCGTCATCAAATTTTCTTAGAACCTGAGGGTTTGGATGATTATACGGTCTATCCGAACGGGATTTCGACATCTTTGCCTGTGGATGTGCAAGAGCAGTTTATTCGCACCATTAAGGGACTTGAGAATGTTGAGGTTCTGGAATGGGGTTATGCGGTGGAATATGATTATGTTGATCCGCGAGATTTAAAAAAGAGCCTTGAGAGCAAACGTTTGCCCGGATTGTTCCTTGCGGGGCAGATTAATGGCACGACGGGCTATGAAGAAGCCGCCGCGCAGGGTTTGATGGCGGGAATTAACGCCGCACTTTTGGTACAGGACGAGTCGAATCGCAAGCAGAATGTTTCACGTGAAACATTTACCCTTGATCGCGCCGATGCGTATATTGGTGTGTTGATTGATGATTTAACGACACGCGGCGCGCCAGAGCCGTACCGTATGTTCACATCGCGGGCGGAATATCGTTTGTGGCTCAGGAGTGATAATGCGGATCAGCGCCTGACAGATAAGGGGATTGCGGTTGGCTGTGTGGGTGCAGAGCGTCAGGCATTATGGAATAAGAAGGCCGCCGCGCTTGTGGAAGGGCGTGTACTGGTTAAGGAGCTTGTAGCGACGCCGACCGATTTGGTGCGTCAGGGAATTAAGGTGAATCAGGATGGTATTCGTCGTAATGTCTCTGAATTGCTCTCTTTTCGCGATATTGATTGGAGTGATTTGGAAAAGATATGGCCTGAGCTTGGGACGATTGGGCCTGAAATTCAGGAGCAGCTAGAGATTGATGCGCTCTATGCGGGGTATATGGAGCGGCATGAGGCGGATATTGCGGCGTTCCGTAAGGATGAGAACCTTGTTTTGCCTGAAGGGCTGGATTTCGCGCTGGTTGGGAGCCTATCGAACGAAATTCGTCAGAAATTAGAACATGTTAAACCAAGGACTTTAGGGGAAGCTTCGCGCATTCCGGGGGTAACGCCTGCGGCGGTGATTGCGTTGCTTCGGTATGTGAAAAAGGGCGATCACCAGAGAGAACGCAGAGTATCTTAGAGGGCACGAAATAGGAAAGAGTTTATGAGCTATGTTATTAGGCCAGCGACAGTGGAGGATGTGGAGAAAATTATTGATGCTCATTTGTCGTCCATTCGAGAGCTTGGGCCTAGTAAATATTCGGCTGTTGTTGTTGAGGGTTGGGCGTATCCGCGTGAGCAGCAAGGCCTGAGAGATAAGATATTGAGCGGCAAGCATTTTATGTCTGTTGCAGTCAGCGAAAGTCAAGAAGAGGATATCCTGGGGTTTTCTAATTATACTTACGATGAAGCCTCTCAAACACATCGGGTTGGGCTTTATGTGCGCGGAACGGCGGCGCGTAGAGGAATTGGTGCGGCGCTGTTTAGGGCTGCGGAGCAGTATGCACGGCAATTTGGTGCTAAGGAAATTCATTCTGCCTCTTCTTTAGTTGCTCATGTGTTTTATAAAAAAATGGGGTATTTTGACGTTGATGAAGCAGAACATGTTTTTAAGAATGGCGCAGCTATTCAGATTGTTAATATGAAGAAGGTTTTGGAAAGATAATGGAGTTTACGCCAGACGTTCAAGCGACGCTTAAGATCTATGAAGCCTTGCTGGTGAAGTGGCAGAAGGCGATTAATATTGTCTCGCCGAGCACGATTCCTGATGCGTGGACGAGACATATTATCGACTCGGCGCAGGTGTCGTCGCTGATTTCTGAAAATACCCAAGTTTATGCGGATTTGGGCTGTGGTGGCGGTTTTCCGGGGCTTGTTGTTGGTTTGATGCGCCCAGAGCTGGAGGTTCATTTGGTTGAGTCGGATGAGCGGAAATGTCAGTTTATGCGTACGGTTATCCGAGTGACAGGCGCAGACTGTATATTTGTTCACACGATGCGGATTGAAGAGTCTTATGATGAATTTAGCCCTGAGGTGATTTCTGCGCGGGCGCTGGCGGCGCTGCCTAAATTGCTGGGTTTATGTGCGCCCTGGATTGCACATAATTCGGATGTTCAGATGTTGTTTATGAAGGGGCAGCGGGCGGAGGAAGAGTTGCTTGAGGCGCAAAAATTATATGATTTTACCTATGAGCGTATCCGAAGTCTCACAGATAAACAGGCCTGCATTTTGAGAATCTCTTGCGGGGACTAGTTTCTGCGGTGTATGTTTTGTATACAGTATTTTTAAAAGCAAGAGGCCAGCTATGATTGATGATTTAGACACAGATGTTCAGGATGAAGACACATCACAAGTGAGTGCGCCAAGTGGTGGGCTTGGTTTGGGGCTGAATGCTTTGTTTGACGAGGATGATAGCGGCGAAGCGCCTGTAGCTGCTACGCCGAACGTTGCGGAAATTGAGGAGAAGGTTGCCGCCGCGCCGGAGGAGAAACGCTCGCGCAACATGGTTGGGGTAGGACAGCTTTATGCCGGGCGGTTCCAGCCGCGTCAGCAATTCTATGAAGAGTCGATTAATGAGCTTGCTGAATCGATTAGGCAATATGGCGTGCTTCAGCCTTTATTAGTGCGCCGTGATCCTGCGAGCCCTGATGAGTATGAGATTATCGCGGGGGAGCGTCGCTGGCGCGCTGCGCAGAAGGCGCAGCTTCATGAAGTGCCTGTGGTGTTCATGGATATTGATGAGCTTGAGGCGTATAAGATTGCGCTGATTGAGAATTTACAGCGTGAAGATTTAGACCCTATGGATGAGGCCGAGGGCTATCAACGTCTGGTGGATGATTACGGTTTAACACAAGAGCAGCTTTCGAAGGATATGGGGCGCAGTCGTCCGCATATTGCGAATATGATGCGCTTGCTGAGTTTGCCTGTGCGGGTGCAGGCTTATTTGAGCGATGGTGATCTTTCTATGGGGCATGCGCGGGCGCTTGTGGGGCATCCGAATGCTGAGGAGGTTGCGACGCAAGTTGTGAAGAAAGGCCTTAGCGTGCGTCAGACGGAGAGTTTGGCAAAAAGTGAAAAGGGGCTGGGTTTTAGCTCTAAAAAAGAATCTCAGGCTCCTGCTGATGCGACTGGTAAGATTGCGCCTGCGAATAAAGATGCGGATACGCGCGCGCTGGAGGATGATATCAGCAATGCGCTTGGCATGCATGTTACGATTGATAGTATGGATGGTAAGAGTGGTTTGCTCTCGGTTGAGTTTAAATCACTCGATCAGCTGGATGAGTTGTTGCATAGGCTGGCACATTTTCCGGGGTCACGGTTAAGTGGTTGATTTAACGTTCCTTAACATGGATATTGTCAGTTTTCAGGAAACACTTTTGCGCGTGGTTTTGGCGATTGCATTTGGTCTGGTTTTAGGATTGGAGCGTGATCGGAAAAACAAGCCGATCGATTTTCGGGCTTATATGATTGTGGCCGTTAGCACCTGCGTGATTGCTATTTTGGGGCAGGAACTTTACAGCGATTATTCTTCGGCGAATGATGTTGTCAGCCTTGATTTGAGTAAGATTATCTCTGGTGTGTTGACGGGCATTGGGTTTTTGGGCGCTGGTGCGATTATTAAAGTTGAGAAAGATCAGGTTGTTGGCACAGCAACAGGCGCGAGTATTTGGGCTTCGGGTGTTATGGGGCTTTGTCTTGGCTTTGGCATGTATGGTCTGGCGGTCATCAGCTTTGCGGCGTTGGCGATTATTCTTATTGTTGGTGGTTTCGGACGGCCCATAGTGCGTGAAAATGCTGAGGATGAGGGAGAAGGCTGAGGCTTTAATCGTTTTTGTTGCGGCTGGCCTTTTCATCATGGCCTGATATTTCGAAGCGGTCTTCTAAGATTTTGAAGATATCTTTTGGGGGTACATCATGATGGGCGAGCATAACGAGCGTGTGGAAGAGCAGGTCGGCGGCCTCTGAGCGGATGTTCTTTTGTGTCTCTGGGTTTGTCTTATCCGCGTCGAGCAAGAGGCCTTCATCGATGAATTCTTGCGCTTCTTCTAATATTTTTTCGGCGATTTTGGGTGTGCCTTTTTCGTATAGGCTGGCGACGTATGATTGCTCACCGCCCGCATTTTTGCGCGCCTGAAGGATGTCGTAGAGTTGATCGAGGATATGTTTACTCATCGCACCGGGATTCCTGCTTGTTTCATTGCGTCTTTGGCCTGCGCAATTGTGTATTCGCCGAAGTGGAAAATTGAGGCGGCGAGGACGGCGCTAGCGTGGCCGTCTTTTACGCCTTCAACGAGGTGATCGAGCGTCCCGACTCCGCCGCTGGCGATGACGGGGATTTTGACCGCGTCTGCGATGGTGCGGGTGAGGTCGATGTTGAAACCTGCCTTTGTGCCGTCGCGATCCATGGAGGTGAGGAGAAGTTCTCCCGCGCCGTATTCCTCCATTTTGAGTGCCCATTCGACGGCGTCGATGCCGGTTCCCTTGCGTCCGCCATGTGTGAAGATTTCCCACCCTGTTGATCCGTCTTCTTTTTCTTTTGCGTCGATGGCGACGACGATGCACTGGCTGCCGCATTTACCCGCGGCCTCGCGCACAAAATCAGGGTTTTTGACGGCCGCCGAGTTGATACCGATTTTGTCTGCGCCTGCATTGAGCAAGTTTCGAATGTGTGAAATTTCGCTGATGCCGCCGCCAACGGTGAGGGGGATGAACACCTCGTTTGCGACCTGTTCGACCATGTGGATGATGGTGTCGCGTTTTTCGTGCGTTGCGGTAATGTCGAGGAAGCATAGCTCGTCCGCGCCCTGCTCGTTATAGATTTTGGCCTGTTCAACAGGGTCGCCCGCATCGATGATATCGACAAAGTTTACGCCCTTTACGACGCGGCCGTTGTCGACGTC
>CAYGSA010000078.1:0-1628 GCA_964352375.1 uncultured Micavibrio sp. | reverse complement strand
TGCGGCTTGGGTGTAGTCATTTTGTTTGTAGAAATTTCTGGTTTTTTCGAAGGCTTCGGTGCCTGAGGTGTCGGCGATGAGCACTCTGAGGCCTTCTAGTTTTAGAACTTTTTCAAGATGCTTTACCATTGCGGTTCCGAAGCCTTGGTTTTGGCGTTTTGGGTGGACTGCTATGGCGAGCATATTCCATGTGCCCTCCGCCAGTTGTTCTTGCACGGCGTAGCAAAAGCCAACCGTTTTATTGTCGTTTTTGCAGGTCAGCCACATTTCTTCTTTGGTTTCGCCGTCAATGAAGGGCTTGGTTATTTCGGGGAGAATTTCGCTCGGGAAAAGGTCGGTTTCCTGCAAAATAGTTTGTATGTGTTTAATGTCGCCAGCGGTTGTTTTTGAAATGTGCATGATGCGTTTTCTTTCTTAAATTTTGAGGGCGTCGGCGGGTGTGATCCGTCCGTTATAGAGGGCCTTACCAACAATCACACCTTCGACGCCATATTCGGCGGCTTCGCGGACGAGTTTTAGGTCTTCGAGGGAGCCGACGCCGCCGCTGGCGATGACGGGGATTTCGGTGGACTGCGCGAGGGCGATGGTGGAGACGATGTTCACGCCCTGCCCTGTGCCGTCGCGGTCTATGTCGGTGTAGATGATGGCACTGACGCCCGCATCTTCGAATTCTTGCGCGAGCGCGGTGGCCTCCATGTCAGAGGTTTCGGCCCACCCTTCTACGGCGACTTTACCGCCGCGGGCGTCGATGCCGACAACGATTTGCCCCGGGAATTCGTAGCACGCTTTTTTCACAAGACCAGGATCACGTAAAGCGATTGTGCCGAGGATGACGCGGGAGATGCCTTCCTCTAGCCATGTTTCGATATGTTTCAGTGTGCGGATGCCGCCGCCGAGCTGCACGGGGATGTCGGCGCTCTCCAGGATGGATTTGACCGCGCCCGTATTTTGGGATTTACCCTCGAACGCGCCGTCAAGGTCAACCACGTGAATCCATGAAAAGCCGCTTTGTGCCCATGCCAAAGCCTGCGCGCCCGGATTGTCATTATAGACCGTGTCCTGGTTCATGTCGCCTTTGACAAGGCGCACACATTTGCCGCCTTTCAAATCTATAGCAGGGTATATAATCATTTTCTTTCCAATTCTTCATCTTACTGCGTTACTTCGTCGCTTAAATATTAAAATATTCTTCGCTTCTCTTGCCTAGTAGTATAAAGAATTGAATGCGAAAAAATAATAACTTGTCACTTCCGCCTGCTGAAAAAGAAAAATCAAGCAGCGCGAGCGTTTTGTTTGAAGGGAGAATGGCGGGATTGGGCGCGAAAATCAAGAGGGGTTTTTTTGTTTGCATAATTTTTAATTTGGGTTTATTTTGTTTTTGGGGCTGTCCTAGATAACTGAAGAAAGTTATCATCATGGACATGCGAAGAAGTCGTTTAAGTCAGTACAAACAAGATCGCTTGATCGAACATTTTGTGTCCGGATCAACGGCCCGCACTGCGGCAAAATTAGTCAATGTGAACAACACTGTCAGGCTGGACTTTATCACGTATAATGGGCATTAAAGTTTTTGTTCTAGCGTTTGGAATGACCTTTGTATAAACCTTTCCTCCGCGCTCTAGAATACC
>CAYGSA010000077.1:0-8423 GCA_964352375.1 uncultured Micavibrio sp. | reverse complement strand
CTGTTGATGCATTGTTTGATAATGGTCGTCGTGGCCGTGTGATTACTGGCGCGAACAAGCGTCCGCTTAAATCGCTTTCTGACATGCTTAAGGGTAAGCAAGGTCGCTTCCGTCAGAACCTACTCGGGAAACGTGTTGATTACTCAGGCCGTTCCGTGATCGTGGTTGGTCCGGAATTGAAACTCCATCAATGTGGTCTGCCTAAGAAAATGGCGCTTGAGCTCTTCAAGCCTTTCATCTACCACAAGCTAGAACTTTACGGCATGGCCTCTACGGTTAAGGCCGCGAAGAAAATGGTCGAAAAGGAACGTCCGGAAGTTTGGGACATTCTTGAAGAGGTTATCCGCGAGCACCCAGTTATGCTGAACCGTGCGCCAACACTTCACCGTCTTGGTATCCAGGCATTCGAACCTGTTTTGATCGAAGGGAAAGCGATCCAGCTCCACCCACTGGTCTGTACAGCGTTCAACGCTGACTTTGATGGTGACCAAATGGCTGTCCACGTTCCGTTGTCTGTCGAAGCACAGCTCGAAGCACGTTGCTTGATGATGGCAACAAACAACATTCTGTCTCCTGCGAACGGTAAACCTGTTATCGTTCCCTCACAGGATATTGTTTTGGGTCTTTATTATCTCTCAATCGCGCTTGATAACGAAAAGGGCGAAGGCATGATCTTCCGCGGTGCGGGCGAAATTATGCATGCACTTGAAAACGATGTTGTATCGCTCCATGCGAAAGTTAAATGTCGTTATAAGGGCGTTGACGAGAATAACGAGCCAACACTCGAAATCGTTGAATCAACACCAGGCCGTATCTTACTTTCAGAGCTTTTGCCACGTCACCCGAATGTACCATTCAGCGTTCTGAACCAAGTTCTTACGAAAAAAGAAATCACAGACATGATTGATACCGTGTATCGTCACTGTGGCCAGAAAGACACAGTCATTTTCTGTGATCGCATGATGAAACTTGGTTTCAAATATGCGTGTATCTCTGGTATCTCGTTTGGTAAAGACGACCTTATAATTCCTGAAGATAAAAAACGCCTTGTTGCCGAAGCAAAAGACAAAGTTGGTGAATTCGAACAACAATATATGGATGGTCTGATCACGAAAGGTGAGAAATACAACAAAGTTGTCGATATCTGGTCAAAAGCAACAGATGATGTCGCTGATGCGATGATGAAAGATATATCTGATATTTCTGAAAACCTGAACGCAGTCTACATGATGGCACACTCTGGTGCGCGCGGTTCTGCCGCTCAAATCCGCCAGCTTGCTGGTATGCGTGGTTTGATGGCGAAACCATCAGGTGAAATTATCGAAAACCCGATTATCTCGAACTTCAAAGAAGGTCTAACGGTTCTTGAATATTTCAACTCCACCCACGGAGCGCGTAAAGGTCTTGCCGATACAGCTTTGAAAACGGCGAACTCTGGTTACCTCACACGTCGACTCGTTGATGTTGCACAAGATGCAATCATCACCGAAACAGACTGTGGCAGCGAAGAGGGCATCAAAATGCGCGCAGTCATGAACGGCGCAGATATAGTTGTCCCACTTTCAGAGCGTATCCTCGGCCGTACACCGGCAACAGAAATCAAAGACCCGCTCAGCGGCGAAGTGATTGCTGCAGCTGGCATTGTGATGGACGAAGCGATTTCCGAAGCAGTAGAAACGGCAGGAATCGACGAAATAATCGTCCGTTCTGTCCTCACCTGTGAAGGTGCCAATAATGGCGTGTGTGCGAAATGTTATGGTCGTGACCTCGCACGTGGCGCAGAAGTGAATCTGGGCGAAGCCGTCGGTGTTATGGCGGCGCAGTCTATCGGCGAACCAGGAACTCAGCTGACAATGCGGACTTTCCACATTGGTGGTGCGGCGCAGAAGGGTGCTGAACGGTCACACGTTGATGCCAACATCGAAGGGAAAATCGAAATCCGTAACCAGAATGTGGTGAAAAACTCTGACGGCGTAGAAATCGTTATGGGCCGGAACACTGAAATTGCGATTCTCAACAAAAAAGGCGAGGAAAAAGCCAACCACCGTATTCCATACGGCGCGCGCTTGCTCGTCAAAGAGGGAGCGAAAGTAAAAGTTGGCGATAAAATGGCCGAGTGGGACCCTTACACTATGCCGGTTATCACGGAAAAAGACGGTATCGCACATTACTTTGATATGGTTGAAGGCGTATCGGTTGCCGATGAAGTTGACGAAGCAACTGGTCTAGCATCGAAGAAAATCATCGACTGGCGCTCACAGCCAAAAGGTGGAGATCTCAAGCCACGAATCTCATTGCTCGATAAAAAAGGCAAAGTGATCACACTTGCAAATGATCAACCCGCAAACTATTTCTTGTCCGTGGACACGGTTCTATCCGTAGAAAACGAACAAGAGGTTAAGGCGGGGGACATCATCGCTCGTATCCCACGTGAAACGTCGAAGACACGCGACATTACAGGTGGTCTGCCACGCGTTGCCGAGCTTTTCGAGGCGCGGATGCCAAAAGACTTTGCTGTCATCTCTGAAATCGATGGGTACATCGAATTCGGTAAAGACTATAAGTCCAAGCGCCGTATTGTTGTTCGCCCGGCTGATACTGATCTGGAAGCTGCTGAATATCTCATCCCGAAAGGCCGTCACATGGCTGTGGGTGAAGGTGACTTCGTGCGTAAAGGGGATCGTATCCTTGACGGAGCGCTGGTACCACATGATATCCTTGATGTTATGGGTGTCGAAGCTCTGGCAGAATATCTCACCAACGAAGTGCAAGAAGTTTACCGGCTGCAGGGGGTGAAGATCAACGACAAGCATATCGAGGTGATTGTGCGTCAGATGATGCAGAAAATCGAGATCAATGAAGTTGGTGACTCTACCTATCTTATTGGTGAGCACATTGACCGTCAGGAATTCGATGAAGAAGTTCAAAAGCACATCGAAAATGGCAAGCTGCCGCCTGCTGGTAAGCCAGTTCTGCAAGGAATCACAAAAGCTTCGCTGCAGACACGAAGCTTTATATCTGCGGCGTCCTTCCAGGAAACAACCCGCGTTCTTACAGATGCGGCTGTAAATGGAAAGGTCGACAATCTTCATGGCCTCAAAGAAAACGTGATCGTTGGTCGCCTTATCCCTGCTGGAACAGGCTCCTATGTGAATGATATGAAACGCATCGCAGCAGCCCGTGACGAAGTCGCAATTGCCGCTATGCCAAAGCGTGAAGAAATCGAAGCCTCAGTAACAGGTGAGGAAATCGCAGCACTTCCAGAAGGCAAAGAAGACGACAGCGGATCAAAAGAAGCTGTAAACGGATAATATCTTTAATATTACGTTCTAAAAGGGAGCCTCACGGCTCCTTTTTTGCAACATAAACACCAATAGCCATAATCAAGCAAAGCAAAAAAGCACTTATAACGCTAATCATAAGCCCCATTCGTTCTTCCTGAAGCGTCCCAAGGACAAGAGAGAAATGATAATCGCCGCGCGGAAGGTCTAGGCGGATCTGGCCATAAGGTGCCGTATCACGCAAATTAACCGACGCAGAAATATCTGCACCACCCTTAAAAACACGCCATCCGATAAACATAAATTGACGAACATCTAGCGTGAATACATTTTGTGCATGCACACTAAATTCAATCATACGCGGCGTTTTATGAATCAGCATAACATCGGCTTGCCCGTCACGAACAGACCATAAAGCTTGCTCTTCTTCTTGCTGCAATTCTTTGAAACTCTTAATGAAATTAGGGTTATTCGGAATATGCTCCTGTGTCAGCATTTGTTTTTCGATACTGTCTTGAAACGCGCTGATGGGCGGAGTCTCGGTGTGTCGAACATACGAAGAAATATAAAAGCTAAGCGATGTAAAACTAATAACAAATAATCCCACTATATAAGGGCGAGTCCTTTTATCCGAAAAACGCAGCAACAGCAAAAAAATCAAAGCAAAAAAGAAATCAGAAAGGACAAGCATTCTCCATGGAAACTGAATGTTCTGCAAAGGAGAAATAAGTGTCCAAATAAAATGCGACAAAGGCGTCACCAGGAAAAAGCACAAAAGACTGAGAATGAGATAACTCTGCACTATATTATCACTCAAAAATGATATGCTCTGGCCCCTATAGACCCAAAGAAAACAAGCACCACATAAAGGTACAAGCATCTGGGTAAGGGCAATTGAAAATAAAGCACGGCACTCCGTCTCACTTGGGCATTGAGGGTTAAACCATAAAAACCAATTCTGATACGCATAATACCCACTCCACAAATAGTCCGAGCGTGTGTGATCAAGCAAACTCAAAGCAGGGTAAAGGTAAAAGCCAGCCAGCCCTGCACCGAGCAATATACATACAAAACACCGCAGACCATATGTAATCCGCCTTCTGTGATCGTCTAGAAAAGCCATTTGAAGTACTGCGTAAGCGCCAAAGAAAAGCGAGCTAAAAACAGCTGTCGGTAAATGTGATAGAATAAGCATACAGTAACAAACAGATAAAAAGAACAGCGCCCTTTTGTGCTTGATAATACGAGGGTCCAAAAATAAAAAGATTAGAGGAATCCATGTATAAGAGGAAAGCTCCGCCAAAGCATTACGCTCATAAACTTCAAACCATAAATGATAAGGCAAAAAAAGGTAAAGCAGGGCGGATGGCAACGCATAACGCACAGGCGCAATACTGCGCGCTAAGATATAAAAACTAAGAGAAGACGCGCAGATAAAAACAAAAACGTTTAAGACCAAAAGAAGGGGTGTATGTAAGGAAAACTTGGTAACGGCATCAATAAGAAATGTAATGTAATAAGAAAAGGGCGGATAGAAAAACAAATTCGTGCCGCCAAACCCCTGATTAATATCAGCCAGCCAGCGCGGATAAAGTTCGCCCCCTCTAATTTGCGAAGACACAGCCTCATAAGCAATAATTTGATTTTTATAATCATACCCAATTGGAAAACCATCAGAACAAACCAAATAGGTTGCAAGAGCGCTAAAGAACGTTAAGATCAAAAAGGGCCGATACAGAGAAATCATGAAAAATCATTAGCACAAAAAACCAGTCGGCAGATAAAAAATTTAAGAATAAGCGTGATTCGTAAAATAATTTCTTGACGCAAGCGAATCTATGTTCTAAGTTCCGCCCAGATTCAGAATATTGGGTTCTATGGCATAGCCACTGAACGCACCATCTGTAGTAAAAACGGATGCTCTGCATTGAGATCTAAAAACGCGATTGCGTTTCTCCTTGCAAGCCTCCAAAAATGATTGAAACGAAATAAAGAGGCTTTATAAATATGCCAACAATACAACAGCTCATCCGTAATCCGCGCAAACGGGTCATTAAAGCCAAAAAAAACCGGGCGCTAAAAAGCAATCCGCAGCGCCGTGGTGTATGCACTCGCGTTTACACAACAACACCTAAAAAACCAAACTCCGCGCTTCGAAAAGTTGCTAAGGTTCGTTTGACAACAGGTATTGAGGTGATTTGCTATATCCCTGGTGAAGGCCACAACCTGCAAGAGCACTCAGTTGTTCTTGTGCGTGGTGGTCGTGTGAAGGATTTGCCTGGTGTGCGCTATACAATCATTCGTGGAACGCTAGATACTCAAGGCGTTAAAGACCGTAAACAATCACGTTCACGCTACGGCGCGAAACGTCCGAAATAAGAGGAATAATTTTATGTCACGTCGTCGCCAAGCAGATAAACGCGTAATTTTACCAGACCCCAAATTTGCGGATTTGGTGCTTTCAAAATTCATCAATAACGTGATGTTGGGTGGTAAAAAATCGATCGCCGAACAAATTGTTTACGGTGCGATCGATCTTCTTGATAGCAAGAAGCCTGTGAACGACAATAAGGGTGAAGAAGCTGATTCTGTCGATCCTGCAATTGCCGCAAAAGGAAATGGTCTTGTTGTGTTCCACAGTGCGCTTAAAAACGTCCGTCCGCGTCTTGAGGTTCGTTCACGTCGTGTGGGTGGGGCAACGTATCAGGTGCCTGTTGAGGTGCGTCACGAGCGCGCGGTTGCTCTTGCGATGCGTTGGATCATCGATGCGGCGCGTAAGCGCGGTGAGAACACAATGCGCGATCGTTTGGCTGCTGAGTTATATGATGCGGCAAGTGAGCGCGGTTCGGCGATAAAAAAACGTGAAGACACACACAAAATGGCAGAGGCAAATAAAGCTTTTGCTCACTATCGCTGGTAATAAAACTTAAGAAAACGGGAACACACATATAATGGCACGCGAACACGCAATTGAGAATTATCGTAACTTTGGAATTATGGCGCACATCGATGCGGGTAAGACCACGTGTACTGAACGTATTCTTTTTTACTCAGGCAAGTCTCACAAGATTGGCGAAGTTCATGATGGTGCGGCGACGATGGACTGGATGGAGCAAGAGCAGGAGCGTGGAATTACCATTACATCTGCTGCGACAACAACATTCTGGGATGCGCCAAAAGGCGGTAACTATGAAGGCCAGCGCTTCCGTTTGAACATTATTGACACACCGGGGCACGTTGACTTCACTATTGAGGTTGAGCGCTCATTGCGTGTTCTGGATGGTGCGATTGCTGTTTTTGATGCAAATGCGGGTGTTGAGCCGCAAACGGAAACTGTTTGGCGCCAGGGTGATAAGTATCATGTGCCGCGCATGTGTTTCGTGAACAAAATGGATAAAATTGGCGCAGATTTCTACAACACAGTAGATATGATAGTTGATCGTCTCGGCGCTGTTCCTCTTGTAATCCAGCTGCCCATCGGCGCAGAAAATGAATTTGCTGGAAATATTGACCTGATCAAAATGAAGGCAATTATTTGGGATGGAGAGCAGCTCGGCGCGTCATATTCGGAGCAGGAAATTCCTGCTGATCTTGCTGATAAGGCCGCTGAATACCGGGAGAAAATGATCGAGATTGCAGTTGAGCAAGATGATGCTGTCATGGAGGCGTACCTTGAAGGTAACGAGCCAGATGAAAAAACATTAAAAGCGTGTATCCGTAAGGGTACGGTTGCGAATGCCTTCGTTCCAGTTCTATGTGGATCGGCGTTTAAAAATAAAGGTGTTCAGACGCTGCTTGATGCTGTTGTTGATTACCTTCCATCGCCCATTGATATTGGTGTGACGAAGGGTGTTAAGGTTGACTCAGAGGAAGAGGAAAATCGCGAGCCGTCTGACGAGGCACCATTTGCTGCACTAGCATTCAAAATTATGAATGATCCATTTGTGGGGTCTCTTACCTTTGCGCGGATTTATTCCGGCCGTGTCGAATCTGGTTCATACATAAAGAATTCGGTAAAAGATGAGCGTGAACGTGTTGGTCGCATGCTTCTTATGCACTCAAACGAGCGCGAAGAGATCAACGAAGCGCATGCCGGCGATATCGTGGCATTTGTCGGGATGAAGCAAACAACAACGGGTGACACTCTCTGTGACATGCAAAATCCAGTCGTTCTTGAGCGCATGGAATTCCCTGAGCCGGTAATCGAAATTGCGATTGAGCCAAAAACAAAGGCAGACCAAGAAAAAATGGGTATCGCTCTACAACGCTTGGCGGCTGAAGATCCATCGTTCCGCGTATCTGTGGATCATGAATCAGGTCAAACAATTATGAAGGGTATGGGGGAGCTTCACCTGGACATCCTTGTTGATCGTATGAAACGTGAATTCAAAGTTGAGGCAAACATTGGCGCGCCACAGGTGGCGTATCGTGAGACAATCACAAAGCCATGTGAAATCAGCTATACACACAAAAAGCAAACAGGTGGTTCTGGCCAGTTCGCGAAAATCGACCTTACATTCACGCCAGGTGAGCCAGGTCAGGGCTTTATTTTCGAAGACACTGTTGTTGGTGGTAATGTTCCTAAAGAATATATTCCAGGCGTAAAAAAGGGTCTGGAGACAGCGAAAGAAACAGGCATTATTGCTGGTTTCCCAGTGCTTGATTTCACAGTAACATTGACCGACGGTGGTTACCATGATGTTGACTCCTCTGTAATGGCGTTCGAAATTGCTGCAAAATCTGCCTTCAAAGAGGGAATGGCCAAGGCGGGCGCAAAATTGCTTGAGCCAATGATGAAAGTCGAGGTGGTTACGCCTGAGGAATATATGGGCGATATCATCGGTGATTTGAACTCACGTCGTGGTCAGGTCAGTGAAATGACGGATCGTGGAAATGCTAAGGTTATCACCGCGATGGTACCGCTCGCAAACATGTTCAAATATATTGACTTGCTGCGTTCTAAGTCACAGGGCCGCGCAAATTATACGATGCTGTTTGATCATTATGAGCAAGTGCCTGAGCAAATTGCAGCAGAAGTTCGCGAAAGCCTCGGTGGCTAATTTAAAAAAGTTTATAAAAGTTAAGAAGAAGGAGACATCAGAATGTCAAAAGAGAAGTTTGAAAGAAATAAGCCGCACTGTA
>CAYGSA010000076.1:0-8472 GCA_964352375.1 uncultured Micavibrio sp. | reverse complement strand
GTTTATCTCCTTCAAAGATTGTTTAAAAATGTCATTCTGGAAACCCATACTTCAAATCATAGAAGTTCTTACCTGATATATAGAGAATACCCTTCTACTATTAAAAAAACCTTAACAGTCGAAGTAATTAAATAAATTTTATTACATTTTATTTGTATAAAATTTGATATAAATATTTTTTACTTAATTAAAAAAGAAAAATTGAAGTAAATATACTTGATTAATTAAGTATTAATAAAAAACGCCCCTGTATTACCAAGGGCGTTTTAAATAAAATAGAATATTAGATCATTGATTACTAAGAATTAATCAGTAATATGCAATTGACTCAACTCGCGACTAATAACCTCAAAGACTTCTACCAAATCATTCTGCCCAGGAGCGTCATGATAATGATCCTCAGACGTTGCACAGTCACGATAATAATCTTTAGTAGAATCTGGAACATTTGAATAGAAAGTGACGGTATAAATAATCGCCCCCTGCTCCTTAAGATTATCACAAACCTCAGCAAACCGATCATTCAAATCACCAGCATTGATATTATGATCTTGCGTTCGTCCATATGCCGAGTAATGGGGATGCATAGTATTTTGACCATCCGTCATCATCACAATCGCTTTACGCCAATATTCATTATCCCAAGGCTTGCCCTCTTCAAAAGGAAACTCTTCAGAAAGAACACGGTACCCCCAAGTCATACCATAATTCCCGTATGTGTGACCAGAAGCGACCATTGTATCAATAGCAAGCTTTTGTTGTGTTGGACTGGATGAAAGCGGTGTAATTGGCGTTCTAGGGCAAATATAATTAGGCTTTCTTCGAGGAAGGTAATTACCATTATTCCAATACCCGTCACAAATTGCGTCACCATCCCCATCACGACAATAGCGATACATATCCCAAGGGCCAACACTATCTTCCGTATCTTCTGGATAAGTATTGGCAAGAACACACCCAAGCCATCCATTATTGCTGCCATAATTTGTTGTGTATGCGTAACCATTTGGATTATTCACAAAAGACGATCCATAATAATCACCATTCGGGTCTTTACCCAAACCATAAGGCCCAACATTCACGGAAGTGCTATAAGGAACCATACCGATCTTGATCAGGCTCTTATCTCGTGTTGCCATCGCATCCAAAGACGCAGGATCGGCCGCAGCACCATCAACCAGATCAATACCGTACATAATATAAACAAAATTAGAAGCCGCCTTGCGCAAAGCCCCTATATTGTTGTTTGTATTCATCGAACCCGTATTATCCATCACCAAAACAACCTCAATACCCTGAACTTCACGCACAACGGTCGTTTCTGCGCCCAAATCAATGACATCTATACCGATCACACGCAAGAAAAGCGTATTATATTGCGCCGTACCAGTAACTCTCACCTGATCACCAGAAACATAAACCTGCGGGTCAAACGTGACACCAATTTTCTCATGCGGATAATTAGCCTCAAAAAAATCGATAACTTTTGCCCTAATAGCCGCCTCCCCTGTTTCAGAAGCAACAGCCGCCAAAGCCGCCGCATCAAGCGCTTGTGCTAAGCGCTGTTTAACAAGGTAAGCTTGAGAATAATCAAGCGACATACCAGCAACACCAATCAGAACAGGAGCCATAATGCCAAAAAGAACAGCAATAGTGGCCGTCTTATCGTGCCAATACTGTCGAACGCCCCTCAATACAGGAATAAACTTTCTCATGACCATTTCCTTTCTCTATATTTTCACATTAACCGCGCGTAATAACTGGAGAATTACGTCCTCGACTAAACGCGACTTCGCGCATATTAATTGTGTCAAAAACAAACCCTACAAAAAGCGGGTTATATTCATATTCAACCGTCACCATTACAACACCTTCATCGGCCTGCTGAAGCGCGGCAACGGCGGAAATAGCATCAGGCAAGCCTGAAATATTCTGGGTTTCGCGCCAAACAATTTCGGTATTAGCATTTTCATCGAAACGAATACTCACAATATCAATCCCATAACTCCCGATAGGAAGCGGCGCAAAGGCAAGCCCCCCTGCGGCAATCGCCTCATTAATATCAGCATCCGTCGCAGTACCACTGCGCGCAATCAAATCCGCAACAACTTGGGACGCACGAACAGTTTTCTGATTGGCTAAAATTGCATTCCCTCCATCAAAAACACCAACAAGCAGCACAAGCATCATAGGGAAAATCATAGCCGCCTCGACGCCAGCCATACCCTTTTCTTCTTTTAACCATCTAGAGAACATTTTAAACATCTCGGTTATACCCCCCCTTGGAATTCATAAGGCTCAGTTTGCAAAACAATCGTCGAAACAAACACAGTCGAACCACCAGGACCGTTAAGCAAAGGTCCAACAATTGGCGTAATCATTTCATAACGATAACCAACCCGAATGAGAACTTTGTCATTAGACCCCCCAGGATCAAAACCATTAGAAACTAAATTGCCATCACCATCATACGCCGCAGCTGTATATTCCCCATAATCATTCATGACCGAAACATCGACAACGATATCAGCGCAATCGATAAGGATAACGGCAAAATCGCACATAGCATCTCTAAACAATGTTTCAGGATCTCCATTAGATTGTTGAATATTACCCGTCCTGATTAAACGAGACGCAGAATCCGTTGCCCCTTCCAAAAGGCTAGCAGACGCAAACATGAGAGAGATTTCCATGATACCCAGGCTAATGAGCATATACGGCATAAACAGTAAGCTAAATTCAATAGCTGACGCACCATCATCCCTCCTAAACCACTTCCTAAAAGACTGTATCATTGAAAGTCCACCTAATCCTAAATTAAAGTGTTATATATAATTTATCTAAAATTCGTCCTTGTTTTAAAGCACAAAAAAAGCGGAAAAACCGCCTTGTAAAACACGTCTATTTCGTAAAACGCAATCGTGCTTTATAAATCTATAGTACTATGAAAATAATAAACAAAGCTTTAAGAATAGATAAAATTCATTCTTCTTTTATAATAATAGCCCCCCCTGCAACCTCTTCCCCCCAAAAATCAACCAGCACTTTCTGGCGTTTTTTGATGGACTTCATGCGATTAAGCCCTTTTTGATAAAGATAAGAAGAAACAAGCCCTGTCACAAACCAATCAATCATATACCCAAAAGCGGCACTCATATAAATAACACTGAGAGAGGTCGGGTCAGTAACAATATCAACACTTGCTTCAAAATCATTCGCCCCAGACCACAACTTGAAAATAAAAGGAATGCATCCAGCTAAATTCATAGCCGCAACTGTAGACGCACGAGGCCCTCTCTTTCGATTTCCAAAAACAAGCAATACGAAACTTGGAAGCATTCCAAAGAACAAAAGAAGTGCTGTTGGTAAAAATGCAATACTCACCGCAACCAAAACAATTAAAAGAAAAGTACCTTTAAACCCCAGATTAGAGCCACCTTTACCTTTAGGCTTAGTATTTTTCTTTTTATCTTTCGCCATAAAAAACCCTTAAAATATCTGATAACCAGACAAAAATGCCAGAACAACCATAAGCGTAATTAGCGTCGCAATACCCCATGAAACAACTGCAGCTAAATCACGACCATTCGTCGTGCCATACGTTGCTTTTCTTGCTAAGCTTCGATTATATTGATCATATTCATTTTGCAAATAACGATACTCACGCATCGCATTATGATAAGCGTTATGGTCCTTTGCAAGCGTACTCTCATCATCCAGCAAAGCAGACATCTTAGCCAAATCACCCTGCATCGCAGCCTTATTAACCGCATCCTCAACTTGCTTTCTTAAGCTCTTATTCTTAAATACCTTATAGACATCAGCTAAAGAATCCATAAACACCGCCGCAATAGCATTCACAGTAACATCTCTGGCTTGTCGATGCATAAACGCCAAAAATCTCAAATTCCCGGCAACTTGACGCTCTTTCTGAGGAGAATTTAAATCAGGCAAACACTTCGACATAAAAGAAGCACTCAAAACAGAGAAAAATGCAATCGCATGCCGATCAAGATAAAGTGAAATCTGCCCTCCTTCGGCGGACATCTTCTCAAAGGCAACCAAAGCGGACTGAGGACTATTTATAAAATACCCTTTATATTTAGGGCTCAGACACGGCGCATGGTTACAAAGCATATAAATAGCCTTCTCAACGCCGTCGCCTAAATTCTTCTTCTTCAATGCATTTCGGCATTTATCATATTGCTTAACATAGGCGACAACCTCATTCTGAGAAAGCGAACGCTCAATAAGTGAACGATCTGGTAACGCCTTTAAAATAGCGTCCTTAAAAACAGAAACATCGTTCCCTAAATACGCTTCATACGCCATCAGCCCACCCAAACCATCGTAGGTAAAATAATATTTATTATAAAAGATAGGTAAAACCGGATTAAACAGCATCATAAGATAAGTAACCAACAAATCTTGATTTTGATTAATATCACCAACGCGATCAAGGATATCGGAATAAGATTCATGCATAAGCTTGTCAGAAAGTGATTTATCAATCCACTGACCAAGAACATCACTTCCCACAAGCTCAACAACTTCATTTGGATTGTGACAAAGATCCACAGCCAATAGATCAGTGAAATAATATTTCTTATTCATAAACGAAATAGGACGAGCAGCCTTTTTGCGCTTAGCCAGAGCTGCAGGAGTCAATCGCGTTCCATCAAGCCAGGCAAAAATATCATCGACAGTCCAGCGCAGTTCAGGATCATCATGTAAAACCCCTCGAAGCAACTCCAGAAAAGACGCTTGAAAACGCTCCGCCCCAATAATCGCGGCATAACTCCCAATCTCAATTTTTTTACGCAAAATTTCAACATCGCTTAAGCCAGAGAGTTCGTCCCCTCGCCTCAAAAATAAAGCAAGTGAAACCCCAAACGCATAAACATCATCAGAAGGAGTCCCTGCCCCTCGCCCCATAGGATGGGCACTAGCCTTATCTGGTGGCAAAAAAAGGGCAGGCTGCGCGCTCAGGGAATGCACGGACAAACAATCCCCAAGAGTCACAGGGCGGCTCTTATCTCCAACTGCATAAAAAATATTATCAGGCCGAATAGCGCCATGACAAAATTGCCGATCTGCCATTTCCTTAAGAATACGTGTCATGGGCTGCACGAAAAAATTAATAATATCTGGGTGCCGCCAACTCGTCTTGGAAAATTCTCCAAAGCGAACCAGACACTCCCCTATATCGCCTTGATATAAAAAAACATACTTCTGTTGACCATCCAACGGCCAACGGACAATTCCAGATCCAAGCAATCGCAGAAAAGACGGATCAGCCAATGCTTTATAGTTTTTTTCATCTCCCCATCTCGGAAATTCTCGAATACCCGCAACAATCGCGACAAGCTTCCTGGCCTTATCATTTTCATCATAAGCCGCATAAGCACGCGCACCACCATTGTTAAAACGCTCAAGCGGCTGGTCTAAACGAATACTAATGTCCTGACCAAAACGGACAAAATTCCCACCGGCATTTATATTAGGCTGGTTCTCTGACATAAATGAACATCCTGCTCCTATATAAACAGTCTAAGCCGCATCAGAAAAAAAGTAAAACCACCAAAGAGCGATAGAAATAGATATCCAGAAAAACCGCGCTAGTACGCCAAAGGGGCTAAAGATGAAGTATTATGTTTAGGGGCCTTTAATTTCAGGCATCGTCCCCCATAACCGACACCATACTCAGTTTCAGGCTATACGTGTTAAATAGCCCGAAAACAAACAAATAGAATGAGAAATTTAATCGACGAACGGGTCTTTCATCAAAATCGTATCGTCACGCTCAGGACTGGTAGACAGCATCGACACAGGCGCGCCGATAAGTTCCTCAATATGTCGCACATACTTAACCGCCGCCGCAGGCAAGTCCGCCCAGCTCCGCGCGCCATAAGTGCTCTCACTCCACCCATCCATTGTTTCATAAATCGGTTCAACAGCGGCTTGATCAGCTTGCGCAGAAGGGAAATAATCAATCCTCTCGCCATTCAACATATATCCGACACATATTTTCAGCTCGTCCATCCCGTCAAGAATATCCAGCTTCGTCAGTGCAATACCATGAATACCATTAACCTTAACGGCCTGACGCACCATCACTGCATCAAACCACCCACAACGACGCTTACGCCCCGTATTCGTGCCGAACTCTTTCCCGCGCTCACCAAGCCCCTGACCGACATCATTATCTTGTTCCGTCGGAAACGGCCCCATACCAACGCGCGTCGTATAGGCCTTCGTAATGCCAAGTACGTATTTCACAGCATCCGCACCCATACCAGACCCTATAGACGCCTGCCCAGCAACCGTATTAGATGAGGTCACAAACGGATACGTCCCATGATCAACATCAAGCATCGTCCCTTGCGCACCTTCAAACAAAATCTTTGAACCCTTCTGACGCGCGATATCCAGATCACGCCAAACAGGCGCTGAGTAATGCAAAATATCAGGCGCAATATCCATCAGTTTTTCAAAAATTTCAGTTGCATCCATCGTTTCAGCGCCCACCCCAGAAAGCAAAATATTATGATGAAACATCATTTTATTAATCTTATCTCTCAACTCTTCTGGATGCTTAAGATCACACACACGCACACCGCGACGCGCAATTTTATCTTCATACGCTGGCCCAATTCCACGCTTGGTCGTGCCAATTTTCCCTTCACCGCGAGTCATTTCCATGGCCTGATCGAGCGCCTCATGAACAGGCAGAATCAAATGTGCATTCTCCGCAATTTTGAAATTCTCGGCCGTAACCTTAACGCCCTGCTCTTTAATTTTTATTATTTCTTTAATCAGCGCCCACGGACTAATCACAACGCCATTGCCAATAATCGACATCTTACCCGAACGCACAATTCCCGAGGGCAGCAAGTTCAGCTTATAAACCTCGCCGTCAATCACCAAAGTATGACCCGCATTATGCCCGCCCTGAAAACGCACAACCACATCAGCCCGCGAGGAAAGCCAATCAACAATCTTGCCTTTTCCCTCATCACCCCATTGTGAACCAATCACCGCTACATTGCTCATACTCTTAAATCCTCTCTTATTTATTCACGCGCACAACGCGCTTGCCTTGCTTTTGCATATTTAAAATCTTATCCCAAGGCTCATCACAAGAAACCTCAACATGCTCTGGAACATCATACCGCCACGCAACTTTGGAGACTGTGTCCATATAAAGCGTAAACCCCTTCGCCGGCGCATCACCATCTTGCGCAAAGGCCGCGTCATACGCGCCGCCACGACCAAGCTCACCAGAAAGACCCTCCGTAAACAACGTAAACGCAAAGTTCTTATGATACTCAAAGCCACTCTGCTCCAAAGGGTCAATACTGATAGCCACATCCTCTATGTCCAAATCTTCAAGCGCCTTCACAACACCATAAACCAGCGCCCTTAAGTCATTATCCCCCAACAAATCCAAAACTGCATCTTTATCGCCACCAGCCTCAATAAGATCTGCAAAATCACCTGCGCCCAAATCGCGCAAAGCACTGGAATCGCGTTGCGCTACGGCCTTCTCTACCCCCTCAGGCACATTCCTAACCAGACCCGGTACCGTAAAATCAAGCGTAATATCAGAAACGCCAATCGACTTAAGCCCAAGCAGAGCCAAAACGCAAATCTCAATATCCCCCTGCAGACCAAGATTGCCGCCAATTAACTCACAGCCAACCTGCGTAAATTGACGCTCCGTGCGCATTTGGTTACCGCGTGTGCGCAAAACATCATTGGCATAGATTAATCTTAAAGGGCGAGGCTCCGAAGCCAACCGAGAACTCGCAATACGGGCAACTTGCGCCGTAATATCTGAACGTATCCCGAGCATGCGGTGCGACGCAGGGTCCATAAGACGAAAAGTCTCTGGCGCAAGGCGCTCCCCCGGCCCCGGAGCTAACAAACTTTCTTCAAATTCAAGCAAAGGCGGCTTAATGAGTTGATACCCAAAACCCAAAAACTGATCCATCAAAGTGCGAACTGTTAACGCCTCAGCCTCTGCAAAAGGCGGCAAAACATCCACAAACCCATTAGGCAACAGGGCTAAACCATCGTTCTTTTTGCTCATCTAATGATGGATTCCATATAATTGTCGAAACGAAGCGACACTACCCGACTTGAGACGCTTTTTCAATGACCTCACACAAATCATTGACGACTTTTTGAACCTGTTCATGATCATCCCCCTCCGCCATCACGCGAATAAGCGGCTCAGTCCCCGAAGAACGCACAAGAACACGCCCAGCGCCATTCAAAAAACTCTCGGCCTCACCAATAGCATTACGAACCGTTTCAGTATCAATAGGATTATTTTGAAAATATCTAATATTTTTAAGGGTTTGCGGCACCGGATTAAATACGTTCAGAACATCACTTGCGCGCCTGCCCTCCTGTTTCAAAATCGTCAAAACCTGCAACGCCGCAAGCAGCCCATCCCCCGTTGTATTA
>CAYGSA010000075.1:0-9113 GCA_964352375.1 uncultured Micavibrio sp. | reverse complement strand
GTTTTTCAACAGGTACGAAATCTTTAGGAATAACATTTGTTGGAACAACATCATCGCCAACCTTCACCGCTGGAGAAAAAATGGAGGGATCCGAATTACGATAAGGGTTTCTTAATACAGAACGAAACGTGTTGGTAAGACTCGTAACACCTGTTCTTTGCCCAGCCCAGCCACCAAGGTCTCCAGCCTGCCTCGCCGCCCAACTCCCAGACTCACTAATAGCATCACGAAGTATTCTCCAAACTGCAGGATTCCAAGTCGCTGTTGTCGCCGTAGCCTCTAAAACATCAGCATCACGGGGGGCAGTCCGCCCCCAAGGGCCATTTCGCGGCGCGCCATCTGTCGTCGCATCAACACCAGCGGATGCAGGTGTTGCAGAAATCCCCTCATGCGCTTCTACAAGACGTTTTTGACTGGCGGCAAAATCGGCAAGGGCAACTTCACGTGTCATACCCGCATCTATGCGATTATCAAGGAACGTGTTGCGTTTTTTAATAAAAGCGTCAAAACCCCTACTAAGCTGGGCAACGGCATCATCGCTCAAATTTGCAGAAGTTTTAAATTGATCTAAAATCAATTTAAAATCACCGCGTAAAACAGCGTCATCACGACCTGATATCCGTAAGTCTTCAAAGCCCTTATTCGCTGTGAACGCAGCATCGAAGCGCGTTACGTGAACTTGGTCAGTTAAAATAGCCTTAAGGTCATCTGAAAGGTCAGTGCGACGCGCGATATCATCAAGGTTTGTGATTTGAAAATCAGGATAACCCGCTTTAATAACAGCATCAAGCTCATTGACAGCTTTAGCAAAGCTATCTGTCGCATTCGCGCCCGTTCCTAAAAGTCTTGAAAAGTTCAAATCCATAAACCGATTAACCCTAAATAATCAAAAATTATTTTCTATTTATACTTATAGAGAAATAGTATCGGAAATGGTTAGGAAAGTCAAATTTATTTCAAAAGAACACAGTTTTTATAGTTTTACGTGGCCGAGCTTTATTCCCGCTATTGCATCCTTGTCTAGACTGATGCGAATAACAGAATCATTTAAGGGTTCGCGAGCCGCCGTCGCGCCATTATTAAATTCAGTAGTCGTAGGCCCACCTGATCCAGATGCCTGAACGCCATTAAAGTCATCGGTTATGGGTGCACTAAGCGTAGAGCCGACACCGTCCACCAAGAGCTTTTCGACGCCCTGTGCTTCAGCCTCGGCATTCGCCTTGTCACCTTTATATCCCATGCTAAAGGCAAGTCCCGCACCAGCGCCTTCAGCGGCCCTATTAAACCAGCCACGCGAAAAGTCCCCAACATGAGTAAAGCCGTTTAAAGCTCCAACATTATAGGACTCCATAATGCCATCAAGCACACCGCGTTCTGTTATTTGATGCGTCGCGGCGCGTGCTTGAGCTTCGTTTATCGGAACAAAACCAGGCTGACGACTGCCGAGGAAGTTCACACGGTCAGTTTCTCGGGTCAGGTTACTTTGGGCCCTTGTCACGGCTCGCTCAGCATTATCGAACTGACGTCCAGACGTAACACCAGCGTCTTTTAACTCATCTAAATGAGCAGTTTTATTGCGCAAAGCTTGCGCATATTTTGCAAGATATTCAATCGCATCTGCGCGTTCTAATGCACGCGCACCGCTCGTCACAAACGGATTCGTTACCCTAGAGCCATCAAGTAACGTTCCTGCGCGATTCCCTCGAACAATGTCATCTGCAATCGCAGCCCCATTTGCAGCGCGCCCTGTAAGCTCTTGACCAGCTTGAGTCGCCTTAAACGCACGCTCATTCGCTTTTAATGCATCTCCAACAAGCTGCGCACGATGAACCATTTCCGCGCTACGACCCGATATTGTAGCGGCCTCTGCCCCCGCGGCGCTCGCCGTCGTTGCGGTATTTACCCCTGCATTAACGGCATTCGCTGTACCAGAGGCAGTGTTGAGGCCCGTAGATGCAGCAGTATTAAGCCCCGTAGATGCAGTATTAACCCCCGTTGACGCAGCGGCATTAACACCTGTGGATGTCGTAGTATTAACCCCTGCAATCGTAGCAGTATTGACACCCTCGGTCGCAAGAACTGCGCCATCATCTGCAATAACGCGAACAGTATCATCTACAATAACGCTTGATCTGGCAGCTATGTCTTTAACTCGTGCTCCAAGAGACATCGTTTTTGTACCAAGTGATGTTGTACGCGCCGCTGCAAGCGCAACGCCCGCCGTCCCGCCAGTGCCAATTGTCATCAGAGTAAAAGCAGGCACTTCGAATAACGCCTGTCCGCCGTAAGAAATGCCGCGTTCATAACCGTAATTGGGGTTATTAACAAGGCGAGCATTCGCATAGGCAGGATTGTTAATTTCATTGCCGCTTGCATCCGTAATTTTGCGCGGGCCGTATATACGATCACCATTTTCATCCACGTTAATCTGCATCTGCGGGCGTTCAAACGCATATCCCGCATGCTCTAAGCCACCATCCATAATCTTAGCGACAACAGGATTCACTAATCCTAGCTCCGCAACCGCGCCCAAGCCTCTTCTGGAAAGAGCTATACCATTCTTAAGTTGGATATGGTCGTTTAACCATTTGACATTACCTGCCGTTGTGGCAAAAACGCTGCCGTAACGTGCGGCGCCCTCACGTTCAAAGTAATCGGTTTTATTGTCATCTTCACGCCCTAAATTGACAATTCCAACACCAGCATTCCCAGCCGTTACCGCGATACCATCAATAAGAACGACATCCGCAGTATTAACAACCAGCCGGCCTGCATCAACGATAAGACCGCTCATAGCGCCGACAATACTGGTACCGCCATTGATGATGCCTTGCGTTGCTAACGCCGCTGCACGACCGGGGTTTTCATCAACATAGTCGATAAATTGATGGGCTTCATCAACGCGATCCCATCCAAGAAAGTTAGGGTTTTGAATATATCCTACAGAAGCATCGTTTTCTACGCCAACATAGTCCAAAGCCGCCGCGCCACCGTTCCACAGGGCTCGACTAGCATTTGGAACAGCAATAATGACCTCTTCAGCAACAGCAACCGCGCCAGCCGCAGTATAAGCAATTCCATTACCAACCCAGGGAGCTGCTGTATTTTTTGTCCAGCCACCAAATGCAACAGCGCCATCTTTAACAGCAACACCGCCATTATAGATCGACGTGGCAGCCCCAGCAGCGCCATCAACAAGACCACTCCTTAACGCAGCCCAGTTATCTCCGTCTGTAACATTATCCCATGCTCTGGAAACCCAACCCATCACACGTTCTCCGGCGCATCAAATTCAGGTGAATCGCCAAAGCCATCAAAGCTGGCAAGGGTTCTGCTCGATGAAGCTGGGGAATCACCACCAGGCAACCAGCTCATAACTTTATCCGGATTATTCCATGTTTGCACGGCAAGGAACGCACCAACGACGCTCACGGCCAAGCCAGTAGCACCGCCTTTCGTGCCGAGAACGCCACTAAGTAAACGACCACCTATAAATCCAGGCAACAAAACATGTAAAAGGAAATTCTGAATGGCATCTTGGTTTGCAATAACCTTGTCTTTCGCGGAATTAAAAGCCCTTTGCGGCGAATCCAAACCTTTATTAATCAGGCCGTCAGGATCGTTATAAGAATCTTGAAAATAATCGACGATTCCCTGAAAAAACTCCTGTACCTTCGGATCATCCCAGTTTTCGTATAGCTTATAAGCACCAAAACCAGCTCCACCCAAAGCAGCTAGGTTAAAAAGACCAGAGCCACCAGAACTCTTTTGGCCTGTAACGGCCTCTGTTGTTGCTCCAGCAACTTTGTCTACCGCATTATCCGCAGCTTTGCCTGCTGAACCAAAAAGTCGACCCAAAAGACCCATCACAAACACCCCAAGCACGCGCAAGACATAATCTTGCACGAACCATAAGCATATAACTGTGAACTATGAGTCATCAATAAATCCTCTATCACCTTATTTTAGCACATTTTTTGTGCCTTTTTCTAATTACTTACCTGAAGTATAGAACAGAAGGGAGGGGGAGTGCAAGCTTTTTAACCAAAACCGCAACTAGTTTTAGGACTTAATGCCTAAAATGACGCAGGCCTGTAAACACCATAGCCAAACCACGCGCATTGGCCGCTTCAATAACCTCTTCATCACGGATAGAGCCACCGGGCTGAATCACCGCGGTGACACCAGCTTCCGCCGCCGCAATCAATCCATCCGCAAAGGGAAAGAATGCATCGGACGCGACAACAGACCCTTTCGTAAGCGGCTCGCCCCATCCCGCATCCTTCGCCGCTTCTTGGGCCTTCCATGCGGCAATACGCGTCGAATCGATGCGGCTCATCTGCCCTGCGCCGATCCCAACAGTTGATAAATCCTTCGCATAAACAATGGCGTTAGACTTAACATGCTTGGCGACCGTAAAGGCAAACAGCAAATCATTCATCTCTTGTTCTGTTGGCTCGCGGTCAGAAACTGTCTTGAGTTTATCAGGGTCAATAACAGTGTAATCAGAATCCTGAACTAAAAATCCACCGATTAAAGGCTTTATAAGACGTGTTTTAGCATCAGCAGGTGCCATGTCACCCGTAGTCAGCACACGGATGTTCTTTTTCTTTTTTAAAACCTCAATCGCTTGCCCCTCAACATCGGGAGCAATAATCACCTCGACAAATCTCTCAACAATCGCAGAGGCGAGTTCGGCTGTTAAAGTACGGTTCAAGGCAATAATCCCGCCAAACGCACTGGTTTGATCGCACATCAAGGCCTTTTTATAAGCATCTAAAACGGTTTCACCACTTGCCACACCGCAAGGATTCGCATGTTTTATAATCGCAACAGTCGGAGCATCAAATTCACTGACCAGTGCAAACGCGGCATCTGTGTCATTCAAATTGTTATAGGACAACTCTTTCCCCTGAACCTGAGCCGCTCGCGCCGCACCCGGGCGCACATCATGATCAACCAAATAGAGCGAGGCATTTTGATGTGAATTCTCACCATACCGTAAAGTTTGTGCAAGCGTACCAGAAAAGCTTATGCGGCGCGGGGCTTCCTCATCCATCTGTTCCGCGAACCAACCCGCAATATTTGAATCATACGTCGCAGTCAAAGAGAAGGCCGTGAAAGCAAGCCGTTGACGAAATCCAGATGAAAGCGCACCGCCGTGCTCGTCCATTTCCGCAAGAACGCGCTCATAATCTTTCGGATCAGTGAGAACAGCGACAAAATCGTGATTTTTCGCAGCCGCACGTATCATTGCAGGCCCACCAATATCAATATTCTCGATACACTCGGAAAAATCCGAACCTTTTTGGACAGTCTCGTTGAACGGATAAAGATTTATAACAATCATATCAATACTATGGATATCGTGATCCTCCATGGCCTTAAGGTGAAGATCATCATCACGCTTGGCTAAAATACCGCCATGAATTTTAGGGTGCAGCGTCTTAACCCGCCCATCCATAATCTCTGGAAACTCTGTAAAGTCAGAAACATCCTGAACATCAATCCCCGCATCTTTAAGCGCCTTCGCCGTCCCCCCCGTAGAGAGTAAGGCCACACCGCGTGCCTGAAGCTTTTGCGCAAACTCTACAATACCAGTTTTGTCTGAAACAGAAATCAGAGCGCGCTTGATGGGGTGTGCGTTTTTAGGGGGGATAGAAATTTCGCTCATGCTCATAAGTCCTTATCTTTACAGGCGCGGACTATACGCATAAAAAGCGTTATAAACAATAGGCGTCAGAGGAATTTTTAAGCAGCTTTCACAAGATGTTCGCTGCCAGTTTTTGCATAAAGCCCTCGATTATTAGGCACGGCAGCATATGCGTCCGTAATACCCAAAACGGTTTCTGCACCGCCAAGAAAGAAGAATCCATCTTCCACAAGTTGTTTGTGCGCACGCTCCATAACATCTTTTTTCGTCGGCTGATCGAAATAAATCAAAACATTACGACAAAATATAATATCAAATTGCCCCAGAGAAGACATAGGATCAAGAAGGTTGAAGTATTTGTACGTGATCATCTTTTTTATATCGTCATTAATTGTCCATTTATCACCATCTTGGGTAAAATATTTCATCAAATGCGTAATGGGCAGGCCGCGCTGTACTTCAAACTGCGTGTATGTGCCTGTTTTAGCTTGTTCAAGAATTTCGTGCGATATGTCTGTTGCAATAATCTCAAAATTCCAACCAGGCAATGAGTCTGCTTCCTCTTTCAGCAGCATGGCAATGGAATAGGGCTCCTGCCCACTTGAAGCTGCTGCGCACCAAATCCTTAACTTTTTAGGATGTCCTGCCTTGTTTTTATAATAAGGAATCACATGATCTTTAAATATATTAAACGGTGTGTTGTCCCGATAAAAAGATGTCTCGTTCGTTGTCATCGCCTCAATAATATCATTCACCAAATCAGGTGAAGGCACACCGCGCATAATTTGTGTCATAGCTGGAATTCCATCATAACCCCATTTTTTTGCTACAGGGTTAAGACGTGATTCGATTAGGTAGGCTTTGTCTTGTGACAAAACCAACCCTGATTTCTCCTTCAGAAGATCTTTGTAAATATCAAAGTCCGCAATATTCATATCTCTTATCCAGCCCCTAAATTATTAAGTCTACTCATATGCATGCTTTCTTCAACCATCCACCAATTTGATCAAGGGGAAGGACTTCCGATGCAAGTCCAGCTTGTGCAACTGCTCCAGGCATGCCCCAAACAACACTTGATGCCTCATCTTGAGCAATGACACGCCCGCCTTTCTCAGTCAAGAGCCTGGCGCCATCCAGACCATCATGCCCCATTCCTGTCAGGATGGCGCATAAAACACGATTTCCGAAAATACCAATAAGCGAGCGTAGCATGGGATCAACAGCAGGCTTACAGAAATTTTCCATCGGCCCGTCATCAAGTTTAATTGTAAGCTGCGTTCCAGAGCGTTCAAACAGCATGTGCTTCCCGCCTTGCGCGACATAGACTTTACCCGGCTCAACAATCATCCCATCTTCAGCCTCCATAGAAGTCAACCCTGTTTGCTGGGTTATGTGTTCCGCCAAAATTTTTGTAAATGTTGCAGGCATATGCTGTGTGATAACAATAGGAATATTAAGCTTTCCAACACTCTTCAATGTTGTAAACAAAGCTTGTGGACCACCCGTAGAACTTCCAAGAGCAAGTATATCTGGTTTGCCAGTATATTTAGGTGTTGCAGCAGGTATAAGTGGTTCAGCAACAACCCGAGCTAGCGGTTTTGGCTTTAATCCTAAGCCTTTAATAAGATGAATCAGGTCACGTTGAAAAGGAGAGTCCGGCCCTGTTTCCTGTGTACTGCTCGGTTTGACAAGACATTCAACAGCACCCAAAGCCATTGCCTTCATCGTTATATCCCCGCCCTTTGCCGTAAGGCTAGAGCACATAATGATTTTTGTTTCGGGAGACGCTTTAAGTATTTCAGGAAGTGCCGTCAATCCGTCCATCACAGGCATTTCAACGTCGAGTATAACAACGTCAGGCTTTTTAGCCGCCGCCATCGTAACGCCCATCTGACCATTGGAAACGGACCCAACAACCTCGATGGTAGAATCTGACTCAAGAATGCGTTTAAGAACGCCACGAATAACACTGGAGTCGTCGACAAGGACAACTGATATTTTAGGCTCTATGCTCATATATTAACTTTATAGTAGAAACTGTGAATAAGACATTAAGTACATCTTATTGTATGTTATTTTTTGCTCTCAAGTAAACCAACTTGAATAAATTTTGACTCGATAATCTCGCTATCGAAGGGCTTCATGATATATTCATTAGCCCCTGCCTGCATTGCGCGCTGTATATGCGAAATATCATTTTCTGTTGTACAAAAAACAACAATTGGGTGATTGCCATTGTCCATCAGGCGAAGTTTTTCTAAAAATTCGATGCCACTCATAACAGGCATATTCCAATCCAGAATAATAGCATCAGGCATAGACACCGAGCACGATTCGTAAGCTTTCTGTCCATCTTCCGCCTCACGGCATTCAAACCCTAAATCATGCGCAATACGGCTCGCTACTTTTCGAACAACGCGGCTATCGTCAACGATCAAACAAGATTTCATTTTGTCCCCTTAAACGGTTTTAGAAATACTTAAGTAAGAAAATACCTTTAAAGTGTAAATAAATTATAAATTGTACACCAGTTTAATAATAAATTATGCGCCGCCTATATTCTCAAGGAGTTTAGAAACATCCATGACAATCATAAGCTTGTCGTCTAATTGATAAATGCCTGTAGAAATATCACGCCATGTCGGATCAAGAGTTCCAGGATTCTTTTCAAAAAATTGATCTTTAAAGCTGACAACATCTCCAACTTCATCAATAATAAGGCTAAACAATTCATCGTCGTGTTCAACAACAACGCTCATCGTTGCCTGATTATCGTTATTGGGCAAACCCAGACGCCGCCGAACATCAATAGCCGTAACAACACGCCCCCTCAAATTCAAAGAACCAGCAACTTCAGCAGAGGCAAGAGGAATGCGTGTAACATTTTGCTGTCTCAAAACATCTTGAACTTGTAATACTGGAATACCAAAACGCTGATCCGCAATTGAAACAATTAAATAATCTTTGGTGCGTAAATCATCGTCATCATTCATGACATAAGTCCTTCCAATAGTATGTTTAAACTGTTTGAGACAGTGTATTTAGTAAAGTATCTTTATCAAATTTTGCGACATACTGAGTAAAGCCAACCTCCTTACCTCGCGCAATATCTTGCGGTGTTGCATGAGAAGATAAAGCAATCATCGGCGTATCAAGCCATTTACTGTCAGGCATTTTCACAATTTTCGCAAATTCAAATCCTGTCATATCAGGCATTTCTATGTCACTGATGATAACATCAAACGTCACGCCATCCTCGCACATTTTCAAGGCATCCGTTGGCCCCTCAAGAGACGTAACCTCATAACCGGCAACACTGAGCAGCGGGGTCAGCATATTGCGGAAAAAGGGACTATCATCAACTAAAAGAAGCCTCTTTTTACTTTTTCCTGAAAATTCACCCCCTTCACTTACATCGAAAGGTGTGTCGTCATGGTCTTTGAACCAGTCTGTATTAACG
>CAYGSA010000074.1:0-9166 GCA_964352375.1 uncultured Micavibrio sp. | reverse complement strand
CCCTCTAAACTTTAGGGGGCTTTTTTTATTGGGCAAACATGGAAAAATCAAACGATCAAATTTGGAAAGGCATCGCTTACTGTCTCGCTGCGCACCTCATGTTCGCGATTATGGGCGCATGCGCGAAATATTTATCAGACGCGCACCACGTTGTTGAAATCGTATTCCACCGCAACTGGATCATCTTCTTAGCCTTCTTAGCGTTCATTATATTATCACGAAGAACCCACCTGTTTAAATCAAAGCAACCAAAGCTCACCTTCGCCCGCGGCGTACTCGGCGCAATCAGCCTAATCTGTACCTACGGCGCACTATCAATGCTCCCAATGGCCTATGCGACACTCATATTCTTCACATCAACAATATTAACACCCGTCCTAGCCTTCTTCTTCCTGCGTGAACCCGTCGGGGTCCACCGCTGGAGCGCCGTAGCACTAGGCATGTGCGGCGTTCTCATCATCGCCCAACCGAGCGGCGCAATCTCCATGATCGGCGTCGCCCTTGCCTTTATATCCGCATGCCTGCATGCCTCAATGTTTACGATACTCCGCGGCCTAAAAAATCAAGATGTGCTTACTACAACTTTTTATTTCATGCTGGTTGGCACAATAATTTCCGGCCTTGCAATGCCATGGCTATGGCAACCAATCGCAAGCGATAAGTTATGGCTTTTCGGCCTCACTGCAATATCAGGAACTGCAGGGCAACTCACTCTTGCCTCAGCTTATAGATACGCTCCTGCTGCTGTGGTGACACCATTCGCCTATTCCGCCTTACTTTGGACCGTCCTTATCGATGTCTTCATATGGGAATACGCGTTGGATTACATGGCTGTTTTCGCGGGCATGATCTTAATTCTAACCGCTCAACTCTACATCATATATCGAGAGTATAAAAGGAAAGCATTATGATAAAAACTCCCCTTGCAATGGGCATCGTGTTTGCCATTCTCAACGCCTTAATGCTTGCTGGAATGAGCCTCTTTGCAAAACTGCTCAGCCAATATCACGGCCCCATCGAAGTAACCTTTTTTCGTAATATATTCTCATTAATTGCGTTATCTGCATGGCTAATCTACGCAGGAAAACTCTGCATGCTCAAAACTGACCGCCCCGCAGCGCACCTAGCCCGCAGCGCAGTTGGCACAGTTGGTATTATCCTCGGCGCATGGGCACTCTCAATAATGCCTCTCGCCGAAACAACCATCCTGCTCTTCACATCCCCACTCTGGACAGTGCTACTCGCATACCCCCTCCTAGGAGAAAGATTCGGATTATACCGGTTAAGCGCTGTTCTGGTTGGATTTTTAGGCGTTATCATTGTTGCAAACCCAACCTCATATATAAACGCCCTTCCCTTATTAGGCGTCATCGTTGGCCTAAGCTGGGGCTTCTGCTCTGGCATGGTCGATATTATGCTCAGATGGATGGGGAAAACCGAAAACGCCAACACAACTGTGTTTTATTTTGTCCTCTTTGGAACCCTAACATGCGGCTTACACTGGCCTTGGGCAGAAATTCAAAACGACGCGTTTTCATTAAATGCGCTTTGGATAATCTGCGGCCTTGGCACAACCGGCCTGTTAGCACTTATGTTTAAAACCCAAAGCTACCGCCTTGCTGAGGCCAGCATCATTGCCCCATAAAAATATTTAGGAATGGCTTATGATGACTTTCAAAAGAAACAACCAGACATTTTAATCATCGGGCACTTCCGCATAGATCCGACAAAAGATGAGCCGTTGGATTTTGTTAAATACTTAAAGCAAAACTGCCCAAGCTTTGAAAAAACATTCAACAACTACACGCTCGAAAAATCATTAGAAATAGATAGAATTAACTATATGATCGCAAAGCTGCCCGAAGAGGACTTGATCCGATACGATATTTATAGGAAAAAGAATGCAGAAAAGGAAAACATCCATGACAAAAACTAAAAAGAAAAGCAAAAGCGTTTATGCCCCGACACCTGTTTTAGAGGCAGACCAAACCCACATCCTCGCCATATTGGTGAATAACGAGCCAGGAGTTTTGGCACGTGTAATTGGCCTTTTCTCTGGCCGCGGCTATAACATTGAAAGCTTAACAGTCGCAGAAACAAATGCATCCGAACACCTTTCCCGCATAACCATAGCATGCTCTGGCACGCCTGGTGTTATTGATCAAATCAAAGCTCAACTCGAACGCCTCGTCCCCGTACTCAAAGTCTCCGATCTAACAGTTGAAGGGGATTTCGTCGATCGCGAACTCGCACTCGTAAAGGTTAAATGCATTGACGATCACCGAATCGAAGCCTTGCGCACCGCCGACATATTCCGTGCCCGCGCCGTGGATTCAACACTCGAATCCTTCGTCTTCGAAATCACAGGCACACCTTCAAAAATCAATGCTTTCATCGAACTCATGGGCCCACTCGGCCTCGTTGACGTCTCCAGAACAGGCGTTGCAGCTATTTCTCGCGGCAAAGACCCCATCGGCGCTTAGACAACAAGTTCTTCGCCATCCACTACATTAACCGTCGTTTCAGGCCTAATCAGTTTGTCTTGATTTATTTCATGAGCGGCAAAAAAAATTAAAGCAACCTGTTTCATAGAAAAAACTCCAAATTCGGCGATAACGCCTTTCATAATTATACTTTTCACATTTACCATACTATAATTTAAATTATCTGCAATTTCGCGATATCCCTTTCCGTCATAAATTCCTCGCAAAACCTTCATCTGATAGGGGAACAAGCTTCTACACAATTCCTTATGTCTAGATAGCATATCAATATGCACACCACGCCATAAACTATCACGAATAAGAAGATTTCCGGCTAGTAAGCCCGCCTTCCCGACAGCACGGTGCCCAGATACGATGCCGACTGGTTCAGGGATGGCCTACGAAACAAAGGTATAGAGCCGTGCATCCCGCCAAAGAAGAACCGTAAAATACAACATGAGTACGATAAAATGCTCTATAAACAACGCCACAAAGTTGAAAACATGTTTGGTAAATTCAAAGACTGGCGGCGTATCGCAACGCGCTATGACCGTTGTGTGCACACATTCTTCTCCGCAATAAAAATCGCAGCAATTGTATTATGGTGGATTTAATGAGTCCTGAGCCTAGTTATCTGGGACAGCCCCATATTCTTTTTTGAATGTCATGTTATGTATTCCAGTACGATAAACATTAACAAACAGCCTAAAACGAATGCAATAAATTCTGTTTTTAAGTTTCGTTTTGTTTGGAATGGCTTTTTTTCTTCTTTTGCAGTAGAGGTTTCCCATTGCTCTATAATTTCACGTGCATGTTCCACATGATCGTCCGCTACCATTATTTGAACAAGGTTAGAAGCGGGCAGTTCGCCTAAGCCGCCGCTAAGAAATGTCCCTTGTATGTGTGCAGGTATGTCCTCTCGCTCCAGCATATGTGCCATCATATGCGCTTCGGCATCGTTGTCGGCGGTGTAGACAATTTGCATTAAACCAAACTTTTATCAAACTGATCTGCGTCTGGTGATAAGATCATTTCGTTGTGCGCTTTGCCTGAGGGGATCATGGGGAAGCAGTTTTCCTTTTGATCGACCAGAACGTCTACGATTGTTACGCGGTCTGTTGCCATCATTTCTTCGATTACGCCGTCTAGCTCATCGACTGTTTTTGCCTGAAGGCCAACACCGCCATAGGCTTCGACGAGTTTGACGAAATCGGGGAGGGCTTCAGTGTAGCTCTCTGAGTAGCGTTCACCGTGAAGCAATTCTTGCCACTGGCGTACCATTCCCATCCATTGATTGTTGAGGATGAAGACCTTCACAGGCAAACGATATTGGATTGCGGTTGCGAGTTCCTGGATGTTCATCTGGATTGAGGCCTCGCCTGCGACATCAATAACAAGGGCGTCTTTGTAGGCCATTTGCACGCCGATTGCTGCGGGCAGGCCATAGCCCATTGTTCCAAGGCCGCCTGAGGTCATCCAGCGGTTAGGTTCGTTGAAGGGCAAGAACTGTGCTGCCCACATTTGGTGCTGGCCGACTTCGGTGGTGATGTAAGTGTCGCGCTTATCCTGCTCGATATAGTGGGCGAGGCGCTCTAGGGCGTATTGTGGCTTGATGATTTTATCGTCCTTTGTGTAGGCCAAGCAATTTTTAGCGCGCCATGTCTCGATTTTTTTCCACCATTTTTTAAGAGCGTCTTGATCGGCCTGATAGCCTTTCTTTTTCCAGACACTGATCATGGCTTTTAACGCTTCGGCGGCGTCTGCGATGATTGGGATATCAATTTGAATATTCTTGTTGATTGAGCTTGCGTCGATATCAACGTGAATTTTCTTTGAGTTTGGAGAGAATTTATCTGTGCGCCCTGTGATGCGGTCATCAAAGCGTGCGCCGATACAGATCATCACGTCACAATCATGCATTGCCCAGTTGGCTTCGTAGGTTCCGTGCATGCCAAGCATTCCAAGCCATTGTTTATCGCGGGCAGGGTATGCGCCTAAACCCATTAATGTTGATGTAATTGGAAAGCCTGTTTCGCGGACGAATTCGCGGAGGAGTTCGCTTGCCTCGTTACCTGCATTGATTATGCCGCCACCCGTGTAGAAAACTGGCTTTTTGGCGCTGGCGATGAGTTCTATGGCGTCTTCAATGTCGTCCATGTCCGGGCTTGTTTCGGGTGCGTAGTGGCTATGCATTTGTGCATGTTCTTTATCAACATAATTCCCTTCTGCAAATTGGATGTCTTTGGGAATGTCCAAAACAACGGGGCCGGGACGACCAGATCGTGCAATGTGGAAAGCTTCATGGACGGCACTGGCGAGTTCGTTTGCGTCTTTTACCAAATAATTATGTTTTGTGCAGGGGCGCGTGATGCCAACAGTGTCTGCTTCTTGGAATGCGTCTGTGCCGATGAGGAATGTGGGAACCTGACCTGTGATACACACAAGGGGAATTGAGTCGAGCATTGCATCAGCAAGGCCTGTGACAGCGTTTGTTGCGCCGGGGCCTGAGGTTACGAGTGCGCATCCTACTTTTCCTGTTGATCGGGCGTAGCCTTCTGCAGCGTGAAGCGCGCCGCCTTCTTGACGTACGAGAACGTGTTTAATGCCAGATTGTTTGAAGATTTCGTCGTATATTGGAAGAACTGCGCCGCCTGGGTATCCGAAAATAGTGTCGACGCCTTGCTCGATCAGGGCTTTGATCACCATTTCCGCACCGCTCATTTTTTTTACTTTGCTCTTTTTTGCAGGTGTGATGTCTGAGATTGTCTCATCTTTTTTTGTTTTTGCGGTGCTCATGTGCTCATTTCCTTTATCATGCGCAGTTAATCTAACTGATTTTATTTTGTTAAAACATAAAAAAACGCCCCTTTTATGGAGGGGCGCTGCTTTTTATGAATTCACGTAAGTCCTACGTGCGCAGCGCTCCCTCGTCTAGAAGGACGATAGGTAGTACGACGACGCTGACAATGTTTATAATCATATTCATAGGCATAAAGTAATGCGCGGCGGATTTTTTTGCAAGGGTTTTTATGCTTTTTGCGAAAAGGCCCTTTCTTTATAGTTTTCTTCTGTTGTGTTGAAGGATGTTTTGAGTTCTTGGATGAGGGGGATAAGGTCGTCCATACTTCCTTCATCAGCATATTTTTCAATCTGTGCAGCTTGTTCTGATATATAGGCCATACCTATGCTTGCGCTAGAGGATTTTAGTGTGTGCATACATATTGAGATTGTTTCGAAGTCATCATTGGCGGTTGCTTTTTCTGTATCTTGTATTTGTTTCTTGCTGATTTCAATATATTGATCGAGCATTGTCTTGAATTTTTCACCCATTAGTTTTTGTAAATTGGATAGAACTTCTTCGTCAATGAGCGGTGTTTTTTTTTTATTTTTTTTCAAAGACCTAGATTTTGTGTCTGTGTTCTCTTTGTTAAGCCATTTTTGTAGCGTGTTGATGAGTTCTTTTGTTTTTATGGGTTTCGCCAGATAGTCGTCCATGCCTGCTCTGATACATTGTTGATCATCCCCCTTCATCGCATATGCTGTGAAGGCGATGATTGGGGTTTTTTTATTGTTTTCACTTTGTGCTTCTATGTTTCTGATTGTTTTTGTTGCTTCGAAACCGTCCATTTCTGGCATGTTGCAGTCCATGAGAATGATGTCAAATGATTGTTTTTTATAGAGATCGACTGCTATTAAGCCATTATTTGCTGTTGTGACGTCCAGTTTTAGTTGTTGCAACATGATTGTCGCGACTTCCTGGTTTGTTTGGTTATCTTCAACTAACAGGACAGACATATTTTTGAAATTTATATCTATTACTTCAGTTTTATGTTGGTGTCCGCTGATCAGATCGTGCGTTATAAATATATTTTTCTCTTTATTGCTTTGGATTTCATCAATTAATTTTAAAATTTCGTAATTGCTGGTTGGTTTTGTTAGGTGGCTTGTGTAGCCGCTGGCTTGTAAGGTACTTATATCGTTGGTTTCATCTAAGGGGGATATTAAAACCAATGCAGTCTCTTCTATAGACCCGTTTTGATCAAGTGTTTCTGCAAGTTCTATATATAGGGGATCAAAGTTTTTGGAGCTGAGTATACATATATCATAGGGGTTTTTGTCTATTAATTTTTTACTCAATTCTTCAACGGTTTCATCGATGGAAGATGTTATTTTTATTGTCATGTCATAGACGTGCATTGTTTCCTTAATGATGTCTTGCGCACATTTGTTTTGTTCAAAAACTAAAATAGTTGTGCCAGATAATCTTGCAGATAAGTCTGTGATCTCTAAGAGTTCTTTTGTTTCATCTTTTTCAACAGAGAATGTGAACCAAAACTTTGAGCCTGCCCCTAATATGCTTTCGACGCCTATATCGCCATCCATGCGTTTTGTGAGTTCTTTGCAGATGGCAAGCCCGAGACCTGTTCCACCGAATTTACGGGTGGTTGTTTCATCGGCCTGGTTGAATTTTTTAAAGATGTAATCTTGTTTATCTTCAGGAATTCCTATGCCCGTGTCTTCTATTGATGCTAAAAATTCAATTTTATCATCATATTCCTGATTTACATCGATGTTAAACAGTATGTGGCCGTTCCGTGTGAATTTGATGGCGTTGGTTGCTAGATTTAAGAAGATTTGTTTTAATCGGTTTGGGTCGCCTATAACGTAGCGTGGAAGATTAGGGGTGTAGCGTATCAGGATTTCCAGATCTTTTTCTCGTGCTTTTATTGAGATGATTTCTGCGACGTCTTCGATGATTGCTTGTAAATTGAAGGGAATGTGTTCGAATTCTAATTTTCCTGCCTCGATCTTTGAAAAATCCAGTATGTCGTTTACAATTTGGAGGAGGCTCTCGGCAGAAGATATCGCTGTTTCTGCATATTTTCGTTGTGAGCTATTCAATTTTGTATTGAGCAAGACATTGGTCATGCCAATGATTCCGTTCATGGGGGTGCGGATTTCGTGGCTCATATTTGCAAGGAATTCTGATTTGAGTTGGGTTGCCTCTTCTGACGTTCTCCGCGCAGCCTCTGAGTCTTCACGGGCAGCGGCTAGCTCTAGTGTTTGACGTTCTAATTCTGCGGTTTTTTCTTCGGTGTGTCTGATTAATGGGCGGAAAAGGAAGAGGGCTTCGAATAGTAAAACAATTAACAGGGATGCCAGAACGCCTTTTTCAACATTATGAAGGTAAGCGAGAGAGTTCTGGCTTTCATTTTCATATGTTTTTACAACTTTGTCTAGAATTTCAAGTATTTGTGAGGCGTCAATGGTATTTATCTTATACAGTGTTGGATTTTCTCTGTTTAGTTTTTCATCTGGCGTGTTTAAGAGTATATTGAGGTTGTTGATATATATTTTTATTTTTTTGTCGAGTGCGTATTCAGATCCAAAATGTATATTCTGAACAATTTTTGATTGGAGGGGTGGCAGTCCTCTGTTTTTATTCCCGTATATCAAATCATGGTGAGCGCGTTTCATTTCATCAGTGATTTTTTGAAGCTTTTCTCGAATGAGCGGCCTTTCATCTTTTGGAAGCATTATGAGCTCATTGGCTAGCAAAGCGGCTTTCTGAGAAAACATGCGCTGTTTGCCGCTAATATTTATTATTGTCCCTGAGAATTTATTCTTTTCTATGATAAGGGTCATCAGACTGAATGTGATAATCGACATGATTGCGACGAGAGAGAGCGCGGTTATGTAAGCTTTTGTCAGGGATGGCTTGAATATGGTTCTGATATTCATCGCTCGGGCCTTTTTATTTATGGTGCTAGATTACTTTTCTGATACGTTTTACCGTTAGGCCTTCATCGAATGGCTTGACGATGTAATCTACTGCGCCAAGTTCAAAGCTGGTTGATATGTCGGTTGTTCTTTGGTCTCCTGTTATCATGATAACAGGAATGTTTTTGGTTAGATCATTATTTTTGAGCTGTATAAGGGTTTCGTTGCCGTCCATTTCCGGCATGCGACGGTCGAGCAAGATCAGGCTGGGTTGTTCCGTTTTTGCTTTTGCAAAGCCCATAACTCCATTTGGTGCGGTTATGGTTTTGAGGTCATTTTTTTCTAATATTTGTTCAATTTGCATTGTGATGATTGGGTCATCATCAATGATTAAAATTGTTTTTTTCTCGCTCATATTTTGTTGAGTTTCTGTTGTTTTTTAATTTTATAAGGTTGTATTTTTCTTTATTACTGAGCTGCATTAAAAATAGTTTTTGAGCAACTAATATATTTATAGTAGAATTTCTCGATGATCAATATATCAGATAAAATAATGAATTAGAGATGAAAACATTAAATTTTTGAAATGTATCCTTATATTTATAGCCTTGGTGTTGTTCCGTAATTTAAAAAAAGGGATGGGGTAGACAATATTTTTGAATTATTGCGATATATTAGAGTTCAATGGTTTTGAGGTGATTAAGCACTATTTTTCCAGGCTTAGTGCGTTCACTGTGCTAGGTTCATATATACTAAACCTTTGCTTTGAACATGAAAGTTTAATTATGAAGTTTTTTAGCATGAGATTGCCAACCTCAAAAAAGGTAAAAAAGTCATTGATGCTGAGCTTGTAAGCTTGACAATATTTCAGGATAAGGGCATAAACGCATTCCCACAGTGTTCCTCAGTAGCTCAGTGGTAGAGCAGGTGACTGTTAATCACTTGGTCGGAGGTTCGAATCC
>CAYGSA010000073.1:0-9276 GCA_964352375.1 uncultured Micavibrio sp. | reverse complement strand
CGACTTACATTGAGTTTGTCGCATAAGGCATAAGCAATATCATAATATGAGGGCTCACTACTACCTGATATATGCCATATCCCATTATATTTTTGATGTATAAGCTTCGCTAGAAAATGAGATACGTAATCTAATGAAACTGGTGATATTTTAAGATTACTATATGCTTCTATTGTCTTGCCTTTTATGAGGTCATCAGACCATTTTTGTATAACGCCTGAATGTGAGTCTAAAATTTTTGGTAATCGCGCAATTGTAACTTTCGGATTATCTGTAAAAGTGGCCTCAACATCTGCCTTTCCTGTTGCATAAGCGCCGATTGGGTTCACGGGGCTGTCAATATTTTGCATTGGGGCCTTACAGGCCAATACAATATTGGTTGAGGGGAAAACAACATGTATGTTTTTATTAATCAAATGTTTAATGAGCTTAATTGTTTGCGTCACATTTATGTGCTGAGTCGCATCTGGATTTTCTGCACATTGTTGTTGGCTTGTCATTGATGCCGCAATCAAGGCACAATCAATATCATCTGGGAAATCAGGCCATTGTGATTCATCTTTGTTCAGATCAAAATATATTCGGGATTTGTATTTTCTATTTTTTTGGCGTGTTGTCCCTATAATATCATCGTCTTTTAAATATCTGGACATTGACTTTCCAATTAAAGAATCGACGCCTATGATCAAGACTTTCATCCTTTAGTATCCAGGATCAGTTTCCTGTTGTCATAGAGCCATTGCGATACAATATGAGCAACAACCATCTGCAAATCTTCGCTGATTTGCATGTCATTCACATTGAAATGTATCGGTGTGTCTAAAATAGACTTTGCTTGTCCGCCAGAATACCCAAGAACGCCATATGTCTTCATCCCCTTTTCTTTTGCAGTTTTAATTGCTTCAAGAATATTGGGGGAATTACCGCTTCCTGACAGCACCAACAGAAGGTCATCAGGGTTTGAAAGAACGGAAATTTGGGTGGAAAATATTTTATCATAGCCCGTGTCATTCGCTAAGCATGTCATGACAGCAGTATTTGCAGACAATGCGTGGCATCTCAGGGCTTGCCCTTCCACTTTTGATATACCGTATAAGCAATCGTTAGCAATATGTATGGCATTGGCTGCGCTGCCTCCGTTACCGCACACAAACAGTTGGCGGCCCTCTTCCCAACATTTTAAGAGGTCATGTGCCAAATCATGGACTGGTGTCCAGTCAAACTCGCTCATAGCTTGTGACATGTCATTAGAGTATTTAACAATATGCTCTGCTAAAGATGTTGTTTTTTTCTCGTTCATTTCTAGGCCACTTCTGCAAGCTTATGTTCTGTCATCCATTTTAGATTGTGAAACTCTGGCCGGTCTTTTAATTCTCCACGCTGAAAAGCGACAATAATCTCATCTATAGCATCAGAAACTTTATATTGCGGCTTAAACCCTGCTGCCAGAATTCTGTCTGAATTTACGCGATACGATCGAGGATCAGATTCCCCCTGGATCTCAATGGGAATATCCAGCTTTTCCGACACCATTTCTGCAATATCAAGAATAGATATGTTCTCAAACCCAACATTGTAAATTCCGGTATGTTCGGGATTGTCCAGTAAGAATAAGTATGCGTTTGTTATGTCTTGCATATGCACATTTGGCCTCACTTGTTTTCCACCAAATACGGTGATTTTTTCTTTGGTTAACGCCGCCATTGTTAACAGATTAACAGAAACATCTAGCCTCATACGCGGAGACAAGCCGCATACCGTGGCTGGGCGAATAATTTGCACAACCATGTCATCTTTATAGGATAGCAAAACGCGTTCTGACACCATTTTGGTTTTATTATATTCTGAAATTGGTACAAGCTCTAAATCTTCTGTGACTTGATCTTCTTCTTTTACGCCATATACACTTCCTGATGACGCATAAATAAAGTGTTTAACGCCTGCCCGTGCAGCACGATCAGCAAGAACCATTGTCGCAAGGCAGCTGGTTTCCCATGTAAGTTTTGGGTTTAAATCGCCCGTTGGATCATTGGCGATTGATGCAAGATGGATGATTGTATCAATGCCATTCAAATCAATATCATGTGTTTGAATAACATCGCCTTTTATGACGGTGAGTTTTTCATGCGTTGGCAAGTAATTACCAAACCATTGGGTATCCAATGCAACAACGTCATGCCCACATTCTAAAAGCTTGGGAACCAAGACTGTTCCCTTATATCCACAAGCACCTGTTACCAATATTTTCATTTAAAAACGCCTTTAATATATTCATTCTCAGGCTTTTAGTGGTATCCGAGTTGTTTAAAATGATCAATAACTTTATATCTTTAGTATTCCTTCGCATGGTGTTGCTATCTCAAAAATCAGTGTCTATGATTGCTCATATTTTGTAAGGGTGAATGAATTTATGAGTATTCCAAAGACCTTCAAGGGCGCCGTGCTTGTTGATACAGGCGCGGATGTTCAGATCATCGATGGTATTCATATTCCAGAACTAAATCGTGGACAAGTTCTTGTTAAAGTGATTTATGCGGGTTTATGTCATAGTCAGTTAATGGAGGTTCGCGGAATGCGAGGCCATGACGCTTATCTCCCTCACCTTTTGGGTCATGAGGCATTTGGTAAGGTTGTGAAAATTGGTGCTGATGTCAGTAAAGTTACAGTCGGTGATGATGTTATTTTGGGCTGGATCAAGGGCGAAGGGATCGATGCAGGTGGCTGTGTTTATACAGGGCCAGATGGAGCGCTTATAAATTCTGGCGCCGTGACCGCTTTTTCAGAATATGCCGTTGTTTCAGAAAACCGACTTGTTCTGAAACCACCCCATACGCCAGATCGCCTTTCTGTCTTATATGGGTGTGCTTTGCCGACGGGAGCTGGCTTAGTGTTTAATGAGTTAGCACCAAAAAATAATGCCCATATTGCTGTGATTGGTCTTGGCGGTATTGGATTAAGCGCTCTCATGGCCTGTAAAGAGTTTCAACCGAATACTCTTATTGCGATTGATATAGAGGATGATAAACTTGCTTTAGCGATGGATATGGGGGCAACGCATGCCCTCAAGTCTGATGACCCTGATCTGATTCAAAAGATACAAGACATAACAAACGGAGAAGGCGTTGATTATGCGGCTGAGGCCGTTGGTTTAACTAAAACCATAGAGCTGGGTTTTGAAATTATTAAGCGCGGCGGAGGCAAACTTATATTTGCGTCCCACCCGAAGCAAGGTGACAAGATCAGCATTGATCCGTTCGAGTTAATTTGCGGAAAACATATACAAGGCACATGGGGCGGTGGATCAAAGCCAGATCGTGACATTCCTATTTTAGACAAAATGTATTCAGAGGGGCGTCTTAACTTAGACGCTTTATTAAGCCACAATTACAGCCTTGATAATATTAATCAGGCACTTAATGATTTAGAAAACCGTAAAATTGTTCGAGCGTTGCTTGTTATAGATGAAACATTTTCATAGGTCTATATTGGAGGGGGTAAATGGATAAATCAGGACACGTAAAACATGGTACTGTCTTTATTTCCGGTATGTTTAATGTATTGCATCCGGGGCATTTCCGAGTACTCAAGTACGCTGGAAGCTTAGGGGAAAAGCTTATTGTCGGCGTTTTTTCTGATGATCTCGCCCCAGCTGTCACAGTTGGGCAACAGGAACGGTTACAGAATTTGGAAGCTTTGGCCTTTATCGACGAAGTTTTTATTCTTGATAGCCCCCCTGCCCTATACATATCTAAAAACAAGCCAGATGTTGTTGTTAAGGGATGGGAACACCATGACCAGCACAATCCAGAAAAAGACATCTTGGAGGCTTATGGCGGACGGCTAATTTTCAGTTCTGGAGAGGTCAATATTACAGGCTTTTCTAAATCAGAATCACCTGAGAATAGCCCTATGCAAACAATTTCCAAGCCACAAGGCTTTATGCAAAGGCACGGCTTTAATTCACTATCCTTACAGTCTCTTTTGGAAAAATTTGAATCTTTAAATGTCTGTGTTTTAGGCGATATTATTGTTGATCAATATGTGACATGCCAAGCGGTGGGCATGTCACAGGAAGATCCCACTATTGTTGTCCGTCCTGCTAACTCTGAATTTTATCTTGGTGGTGCCGGCATTGTTTCTGCTCATGCGAATGGCCTTGGGGCGCAGGTTCATTTCATATCTGTAAGCGGTGATGATGAGGCCGGCACGTTTAGTGCTGATAAGCTCAAAGAATATGGTGTGAACGCTTGTGTTTTTGTAGATGAATCTCGCCCAACAACGCAGAAAAAGCGTTATCGTGCAAATGGCAAAACCATGTTGCGTGTGAACGAATATTCTGACCACCCTATATCTGACAAGTTACAAAACCAAATCTTGGATCATATTCAACACCTTATGTATGATTTAGATGTTATTATTTTTTCTGATTTCAGTTACGGCGTGCTTCCACAAAAAATGGTTGACCGTGTTACAGAGCTAGCTAACAAAAATGGTGTTATTATTGCTGCGGATAGTCAGACCTCGTCACAAACTGGAAATATAACTCGCTTTAGGAATGTTACTCTTGTAACACCTACAGAGCACGAGGCACGAACAGGAACTAAAAACTATGTTGATGGTCTCGTAAAACTTTCTGATAACATGCGTGAAATGACTGATGCGCGAAATGTTATCATTACGTTGTCCGAAGAAGGCGTTTTTGTTTCTGGAGCCAGTGTTCAAAAAGGTGATGAATTTGAGATAGTGAATGACAGGCTGCATGCCTTTCAATCTTCTGCCGTTGATCCCTCTGGCGCAGGAGATGCTTTGCTCGTCACTTGCTCTATGTGTCTTGCTGCAGGAGCAACTATATGGGAGGCCGCTTATATGGGCTCTCTTGCTTCGGCAATTCAAGTTTCGCGCGTCGGGAATATTCCACTAAAATATCAGGAATTCAATGAGGCACTTCTATCATGAAGGCACTATTACTCGCTGCTGGTTTAGGAACACGCCTCAAACCAATTACGAATACGATTCCAAAATGCCTTGTCCCTATCGATGGAAAACCTCTGCTTGGGCTATGGTTAGATATGTTATCCGCTATAGGCATTGATGACTTTTATATTAATGTTCATTTTCATGCTGGCGCTGTTCGTAATTTTATCAAAAACTCTCCTCATGCGGATAGAGTTACAATCATAGAAGAAGATGAGCTTTTAGGAACCGGGGGTACTTTGAAAAAGAATGCGCCTCTGTTTTCTGATGAGAGTTTTTTATTAGCCCATGCAGATAATTTATGTTTAACCGATTTTCGAATGTTTATAGATGCACATAAAAAGCGTCCCGCCCATGTGGCATTTACGATGATGACATTTGAATCTCAAGACCCAAGAAGCTGTGGCATCGTTAGCCTAAATGCACAAAACATTGTCACCGCATTTCATGAAAAAGTAGAGGATCCGCCAACAAACCTGGCAAATGGGGCTGTTTTTATTATGGAGCCTGAGGTTGCCAGCTTTTCTCAAACGATAGATAAAGATCATTTTGAAATAAGCCTTGATATTATTCCAAATTTTATCAACCGCATTTTAGCATGGCATAATGCAGATTATCATCTTGATATAGGCACACCAAGGACCTATTCAAAAGCACAAAGTGATATTCAGATTGTAAATGCTTTGTATCAGAAATATATAGATCAAGAGGAAACGCATGGTCGCACAACAAAAATCTTATAAATATCTAGTTTTAGGAAGTACATCATTTGCAGGGGCATGGTTTGTTGATGATGCCTTAAATCGTGGTATGGGTGTTATTGGTATTAGCCGCTCCCCCGAGCCATCTGATATATTCCTGCCCTATAAAAATAATGTAAATATAGAAAATTTTACATACCACCAACTTGATTTAAACAATGATAACGACAAAATCATTGCATTAATAATGGATGATAAACCTCACTATATCGTTGATTTTGCAGGTCAAGGGATGGTCGCCCCAAGCTGGGATTGGCCTGAACAATGGTATCAAACCAATATTGTATCAAAAGTCAAAATCCATAATGCCCTTAAAAATTCAGATTTTTTAAAGTGTTACGTTAGAGTTTCCACACCTGAAGTTTATGGCAGCACTGATGGACTCATTTCGGAGCATATGCATTACAATCCATCCACCCCATATGCCGTATCCCATGCCGCAATTGACATGAGCTTACGGGCTTATTTTCAGCAGTATAACTTTCCTGTTGTTTTTACGCGCTTCGCCAATTTTTATGGCTCTCACCAACAACTCTACCGTATCACGCCAAGAGCTATCTATTGTGCTTTAACAGGAGAAACCCTGCCATTACATGGTGGCGGAAAATCTATTCGTGCGTTCATACACGGAAAAGATGTAAGTGATGGCATTTTTCGTGCAATAGAGAATGGGACATTAGGCGAAATTTATCATTTCTCCACAGATGAATTTGTTACCATACGAGAGTTGGTTGAAAAAATTGCAGAATATGCGAACGTACCGATTGATGAATTTGTAGAAATAACGGATGATCGCCCGGCAAAGGATCCTGCTTATTTTATGTCTTCTGATCGTGCTAAATCTGAGCTTGGGTGGGATGTTAAATATAACCTTAGTCTAGGATTGAAAGACACTTACGAATGGGTTAGTAAAAACCTGGAAGAAATCAAAAAACTACCTAAAGACTATATCCATAAAAAATAAATTAACCATATTTGTAAAAAGGTTATTCTCGTATGAAAAACACAGTTCAAAATTTTTTGCCTCAACAATATGATGAAACAGATAAAAAACCTATAAATCATAATTATTTATCTGAACAATTTGATGATTATGAAGATATTTTAAAAAAAATTGGTGAAGTCGTTCGCCGGGGCGATTTTACACTTGGGCGTGCTGTTGATAAGTTTGAAAAACGTTATGCAGAGCTTGTTGGCGTAAAGCATGCTATTGGTGTTGGTAGCGGGACAGATGCTTTGTTCTTATCACTTAAAGCCATTGGCGTTGGCCCAGGTGATGAGGTGATTACAACGCCTTTTACATTTTATGCCACAATCGGCGCGATTGTAACGGCTGGTGCAAAACCTGTCTTTGTTGATGTACGCGAAGATTACAATATCGACCCTAAGAATATAGAGGCCGCGATTACACCAAGGACGAAGGCAATTTTACCAGTACATTGGTCAGGTAAACCTTGTGATATGGACCCGATGCAAGCCATTGCAAAGACGCATAACCTCCATATCATCGAAGATGCATGTCATGCGATTACGGCAAGTTATAAGGGGCGTTCATCAGGCACGTATGGTACATTTGGTTGCTTTTCCATGCACCCGCTTAAAAACCTTAACGTATGGGGGGATGGCGGCGTGGCGTGTACCAATGACGATGACATGGCGAATAAAATGCGTTTACTCCGGAATCACGGGCTGCGTGATCGTGATCATTGTGATATTTTTGCCTATAATTCGCGCTTAGACACAATACAGGCCGTTGTGGCGGATCATTTGCTTGATAAGCTACCGCATATTACTGATATGCGTATAAAAAACGCAAAATATCTGGATGAAAGATTGGGTACAATTGATGGAATTACAATTCCGCCGCGTGATTCAGATGATGTGCGGCAGGTGTATCATATATACTCTTTACGTTTTGATCGTCGGGATGAATTACAGACATTCCTTGAAAGTAAAGGTATTGATGCAAAAGTTCACTACCCTATTCCAATGCATTTACAGCCTGCGGCAAGAGGGTTTGGGTACAAGGAAGGTGACTTTCCTATTGCCGAAAGTATTTGCAAATCTGTTATGTCTGTTCCGGTGCATGAATTTATTACGCAAGAACAGCTTGATCACGTTGTTGATGCTATACAGGACTTCTATGCATGAGTGAAATTTCCGTTCCTTTTGTTGCGCTTGATCGTCAATATCTTGCATATAAATCAGAAATTGATGAGGCTTTTGAGCGCGTTGCGCTTTCTGGTGTTTATGTTATGGGGCCAGACGTGCTTGAATTTGAGAAGGAGCTTGCCGCGCTTTGTAACACCAAATATGCCATAGCAGTAGCCAATGGCACGGATGCCTTAATTCTATCGCTCAGGGCGCTTGGTATCGGAGACGGTGATGAAGTTATTACTGCGCCAAACTCTTTTATCGCTTCGGCGGGGGCTGTCATTGCATTGGGGGCAACACCTACATTTTGCGATGTGGGCGAAGATCACAATATGGATCCAGCAAAGCTGGAAGCTGCTATTACCGAGAAGACAAAGGCCATTATGCCTGTTCACCTTACAGGCCGCCCTGCCCCCATGGATGAAATTAATGCGATTGCCAAAAAACATGGTTTGTATGTTATTGAAGATTCTGCGCAGGCGATTGATGCAAAATATAAAGGACGCCCCGTCGGTAGCTTGGGCGATATGGGATGTTTTAGCCTGCACCCCCTGAAGAATTTATTCGTTATGGGTGATGGCGGGTTTATTACTCTGTCAAATGAAGATCACTATCATGCTATAAAACGGATACAAAACCACGGCCTCATCAACCGGAATGAGTGCGGTGAATGGGGTATGAATTCACGTTTGGATACTGTTTTGGCTGCTATGGGCCGTGTAAAATTAGGGCATATGGGTCAAATAACATCCCGTTTCAGGGAAATTGCAGGCTTATACAGAGAGGGTTTAAAAGATTTTGTCAGAGTCCCCGTTGATAGCCCCGATGAATTCGCCGTTTATCATAACTTTGTGATTCTTACAGATCATCGTGATGCACTTCAATCTTATCTTCAAAAACATAATATTGGCTGTGCCATCCATTACCCTATTCCCCTGCACCTTCAAAAATCTGCAAAGAACCTTGGCTATAAAGAAGGCGATTTCCCTGTATCAGAGCGTTTAAACAAACAACAATTGAGCTTGCCTATTTTCCCTGAAATCAAGCAAGAAGAAATTGATACTGTGATCAACGCGATCAAAACATTTTTTGAAACAATGAAAGAAGATTAAAGAATGGGCCGTGAAATAGATTTAATGAAAAACTACCCGCGTACCAAGCGGAATGTTGAAGATAGAGGCGCAACGAAAACTGAGGAGCATCGCGCTATTGCACGTCAATTTGGAAAAGAATTTTTTGATGGTAGTCGTGATGTTGGTTATGGGGGCTTCAATTATATGCCGCGTTTTTGGGAGCCCGTTGTTCCGACATTTCAAGAGCATTGGGATTTGAAATCAGGTGACAGTGTTTTGGATGTTGGCTGCGCGAAGGGCTTTATGCTTTATGA
>CAYGSA010000072.1:0-9343 GCA_964352375.1 uncultured Micavibrio sp. | reverse complement strand
AAAGTAACAATCATAGATTTCTGGGGGTTTGCAGAATCATAAGAGATATCAATCTCTTGACTCTCTATCATCCTCTCCAGATGATCCATTTTTATAGGCAACTTAAATTTAGAGCGTATGTACTCAGAGTTTTGTATGAAAAAGTTGTAATCATATACGCGACGTCCATGAAGAAAATCATGACTGGAAAAATTAACTTTTCCTTTTGTCCTAACACCATTCGTCATCAAGGAAACCTACTGCCATTCTTTATCGGCACTGTCTTTGTAGAGGTAAAAACACAAACATACCAAAGCTAACAAAAAGACAACTTGATTAATCAATCCAAACATCTGATCTTCATATATGTGTGGATTCTGCCCGTAATCAAATATCAAAAAAACAATATAAACCAATGCAGGAAAAGCCAAAAAACCCAGAAAAAAGTGATTAATACGCGTATGGTACTTTCTATGCGCCAAAACCATAGCAAGCTTTTCTTCATCAAGCTCGCCATTCTCCCTGAGGCTGGATACAAGATTATTAAATCTTTGTCTGAAGAATAATTCAGCAATCATAGCTTCCCAATCGTCGCAGTTGGACGTTTCTTACACACACTGAATATTGATACTAGAATCTTTAGCATAACCTAAAAGAGATGCGCAAGAAAATTTATTCCCATGCCCACCAAAAAGATGATCATCTCCACGCCCACCACTTAATACATCATCCCCAGATTGCGCAGCAAAAGCATTCGTAGAGGTAAACCTTCCAGAATTTGCGCTTCAATCCACTTCATTGCAGATTTAGCTGGGATATTGAGTATATCAACACAAGGACGATACGATAAAACAGAACAAAAAATGCTGTTCGGTCAAATCAAAGAACTTGCGGAAAACGCCAAAGAAGTTGAAAACCCTGACATGCAGGGCAAAATGGTTGTGTGGTCGTTACTTCCAAACGGAAGGTTGAATATTTGCAGAAAACTTCCAAAATAAAGTTTGATATAAGCCCAAATAGCAAACTCATAGTTTGTTAATTTAAAACAAAACAAACCTAAAATTCAGTATGTCGGAATTTCCGACGAACTTATTTTGTGGCCTTTAACACAGAAGCAAATAATCCCGACCGGGTCTTTTATTGTTTATGCGGCCCCACGCCGTCTAAATAGACCCGATAAGGTTTATTATCTTGCATTTAACCTGCTTTGTGCTAATATCGTACCGAAAGGGTTTATTGATGAAAGCACTTACAGATACTAAACAGCTGGGACAAATGATCCGAGCAGCGCGCAAATCTCAAGGATTAACGCAAGAACAACTGGCGGCAACATGTGGCACCGGCGTGCGCTTTATCCGGGAGCTGGAGCATGGCAAAGACTCTTGCCAAATTGGTAAAGCGATGATGGTGGTCAAAATGCTTGGTATGGAAATTTTGATAGGCGGAGACGCATCATGAGCCGTATTCTTGATGTGTATCTCCATGAGATTTTTGCTGGGCAGTTAATCCAGAATGATTCCGGTGGGCTGTCATTTACCTATGATGAAAACTATATCAGCGAAAGTCATGCGCTTTTATCACTGTCGCTACCGTTGCGGACGGAGATTTTTGAGGGCGATGTTGTGCGCGCCTTTTTCTCCGGCCTCTTGCCAGATGATATTGTGCGCCACCGTTTGGCGCGCTATTTGGGCGTATCGGAGAAGAACCCATTTTCCTTACTCGAAGCCATTGGCGGAGAATGTGCTGGCGCCTTATCGCTTTACCCGCAAGGGCAAACGCCGCCAGAAACATCACAAGATGATGCAGAAATTCTCGATGATAAAAAACTGCAAGACATTCTGGACCTCCTAAAGCGCCGCCCTCTTTTGGCTGGCGATGATGGATTGCGCCTGTCCCTTGCCGGAGCGCAAGATAAAATTGCTGTAGGATTGCGCGATGATAGAATCGCCTTGATACGGGGCACAACGCCCACCACACACATCCTAAAGCCCGTGATTGCTGATATTAAAGACAGCGTTCACAATGAGCTTTTTTGCATGCGCTTGGCAAAAATGATGGGTATTGATGTGCCCTCCGCCCAAATCCGCACTGCGGGCGATACGCCATATTTTTTGGTAGAGCGCTATGACAGGGTGCACGATAACCGCACAATCAAAAGACTCCATCAGGAGGATTTTTGTCAAGCTTTGGGCATTATGCCCGATGTGAAATATGAGCGCGAAGGTGGCCCCAGTTTTGCGCGGTGCCAGGATGTTTTGCGAGATGCTTCTGCCAGACCTGCCGCCGACCAGATTGCTTTGCTAGAGCGCTTGATTTTCAATTACCTTATTGGCAATGCCGATGCACATGGAAAGAACTTCTCTCTGCTTTATAAGGGCAATAAACCAGAACTAGCCCCAGCCTATGATTTATTAAGCACGGCTGTGTATCCGGATTTATCCGCTAAAATGGCCATGAAGATCGGCGGGAAATACAAACCGGATGATGTTTTCCTACGCCATTGGCACAAATTGATTCCCGATACGGCAGCAGCAAAGAAAAACTTAGAAAAACAGATTGAAAACATGGCTATAAACTGCCGCAACAAAGCTAATGATTTGGTGGAAACGTTAGGAAAAGACAATATTAGATCAAGCATTTTCCATGACATATGCGAGGTTATTAATAAGCGCGCGAACCATATTGGTGGAGAATTATTATAAAGACAGCTGCAAATTGATCGCTTCCTTTTTTTGGCAATGTTCGCGAACATTTTTTAGTTCATATAGTTAAAATTCATGGGCTTTTTATTCCATACCCAAAACAAGCGCCGGCCATCCCAATAAGAAACTCGTCCATTTTCTTCGCTTCGTTTAGCACGCCATACATTGTCAGAGTTTAAAAGGGATTTACTTAAGCTTGGATCTAAAATTGGTATTTCAGTACCCATCTGCCCATAACCATCATCGGTCACAGTTTGATTTGTAAGTCCCATCAATAATGCAGCATGCTTACTTTCTTTTACAACAACAGCAAAATTGTTGTGTATCATATCATACCCCCAAGAAGCATGAACAATGCGGTGGCCTGGCTCTCTGGAAAGCCTCTCCACTATTGTTTCTATACTTTTAGGCGATAAAAGAGACGATTTATCTGCAATGACACCAGCGGTGGCTTTTCTAAACTAATCAATGATCTGATCTTTTTCAGCTAATTGTATAAGGTTGGTATGCCTATCTGCAAATCTCTTCGCTACAGGAGCAAACTTTGACGTTGTAACAAAAAGAGAATACAATTCATCATAGATATCAGCAGTATCTTCTTTCACAAGGCTACAAACCCATTGCCAGTGGAATTACTCTTCAAATTTTTGGGATAAAACTTCGCCATTTGGGTAAATTTCAGCCGTAACGCCATCAGTGTTCTCAAAGAAATAACCATGACTTTCAAGTAAATCAAAAAACTCTGTGTCTAAACCATCTATCCCATCAAAAACAAACCGTCGAAAATCACCTTCAGACCACAACATCGTTACTACAGGCGGAGAGCTAGGCTCTCCATTTACATGCTCTAAATATGATTTAAAACCACAGTCAAACCATAGATTTTTAGATATTGCCCAATCTTTTATTACTGATTGAATTCTTGATATTTCATCTTCTATATCTTGATCTGACCATTCCTCTATATTTTTTATCATGAGGCATACTGGCTTTGTCAGACGAAACGAAGTCCAAGTCGCAACTAACAAACGCTGCACTCGAAGCGCACAAGGCCGCGTTAGGCCTTGTCCAAAACGACGAAAGCGCCCCAGAGGGCGCTTCGCAGGTTAAGTTGGTTGCGGGAGTAGAAACCAATTAAACCACGTAACCTATTGATAATAAAGCAATCCAGCACACAGAACTCTTTTTTGTACCGTGTCCTGTACCCTAAAAAATTATCAACAAATATTATTGGTTTCTTAAGGCTTAGTGCAAATTAAACCTTACTCAAAAAACTGCGTAACTCTGAAACCTTTAAATGAATATTTGCAAGCATTGCTTGTTTCATTTTTTTATTTTCTTCATATCTGCCTTCTGCTTCATCACATACACCGAAGAGGAGGTTGGCACCTAAATTTGCAGCAGAGCCTTTAAGTTTGTGGCTCGCTTTTCTCCACTCTTCTCCATCATCATTGAAGCAGCTTTCTTCTAGTTCTGCGATACTCAAATCAACTTGCTTAAAAAATAAATCTAGCAGTTCCTTTTCTTCATCAGGGTCCCCATCAGTAAACATGTCTAAATGATTCATATCGATCGGTATTTCATCGCTTTGTTCGATAGAGACATCTGCGATTATTTCAGCATTACCCTGCGACTTATTATTCACCCATTTTTGCATCAAAATCATCAATTTATCTGCTTTTATTGGTTTACTGAGATAATCATCCATTCCAGCCTTAATGCATTTCTCACGATCTCCTACCATAGCATTAGCTGTCAGAGCAATCACAGGCAAATGCCTATCCGTGCCCTGCTCCTTTTCACGCAAAGCCATGCTAGCCTGATACCCATCTAAAACAGGCATCTGACAGTCCATCAAAACGAGATCAAAATCATGCTCTACAATCATATCGAGGGCTTGCTGTCCATCTTCCGCAAGCATCACAGCATCAAACCCTAAACGCTTCAAAAGCTTTTGCACAAAAACTTGATTAACAGGATGATCGTCCACAGCCAGAATTTTAATATCCTTAGAAATGTCTATATATGCGTCTTCTTTCATTTCATCATAAAGATTGACTGGGTTGGCATCTAAGGCGGCAATCCCGTAAGGGATCTTAAACCAGAAGGTGGAGCCCTCGCCCTCAATGCTATCAACTCCAATTTCACCATCCATAAGCTCAATAAGACTCTCTGTAATGGCAAGACCAAGCCCAGTTCCGCCAAATTTACGGGTCACAGAAGCATCAGCTTGCGTGAATTTCTCAAAAATTGTACCCAACTTATTTTTTGGAATACCAACGCCTGTATCTTCAACCGCAATGTAGAGATAAGGCTGTCCCATCTCTTCGGTAGAGCGTGCAATAAGGCTGACACTTCCTTCTTCAGTGAATTTAAGCGCATTATTCACAAGATTACGTAAGACCTGTTGCAATCGACCAAGATCAGCCACCACCATATCAGCAACATTCACATCTTTTTCCATATTTAATGTAATACCCCGATCTTCCGCCAAAGGAAGAAACAGCTGAATAATTTGTCTAAAAGCAGTCTCAGTATGAAAAGGCACGTTTTCAATTTCTAACTCACCTGCTTCAATTTTTGAAATATCAAGAATATCATTAAGTATGCTGAGAAGGTTTTCCCCAGAGCTATGCAACGCCTCAGCATTTTCCTTCTGATCTGCATCTAGGGCAGAGAACAAAAGCATCTCTGCCATACCAATAATCCCATTCATTGGGGTGCGCAGTTCATGGCTCATATTGGCAAGAAACTCGGTCTTGGCGTGATTGGCCTCTTCCGCTCGTTTCTGTGCATCCACCGCATCAAACCGGATCAACTCCAGCTTATCCGCATATTCCTGCATTTGTGCTTCAAGGCGCTGGCGCTCTTTAAGCTCATTTTCGGCATTTTCTTTTTCCTGCAGCAGCTCTTTTTCAAAATTCTTCTGCTCTGTAATATTACGCTCAATCGCGGTGAAATGAGTAATTTGGCCGTCATCATCCAAAACAGGAGTAATACTAATATCTAGCCAGTAAGGATCGCCGTCCTTGGTATAATTCTTCAGCTCGCCTTTAAATGGCTTACCTTTTTGCAACGAGGATTTCAGCCGATTTAATGTATCACGGTCTGTATCATCACCCTGCAAAATACGCGGTGTTTTTCCAAGGACCTCTTCGGACGTATAGCCGGAAATCTGGGTAAAGGCTTCATTCACATAGATAATTTCCGGCCCATTTTCCAAATCAGCCGTCGTGATAATCACACCATCATTAGCATTCACCACCGTAGCCTCTAAAAGCCTTGCATGCTCTTGTAGGCCTTTATTAACGTCATAAAGGGCGCGGCTCTTTTCCTCTAGTAATCCTTCAGCTTGTAGCCTTGCGCTTTTTTCACGTGCAAGGCGCTTTTCAAGTCGAACTATTTTCTCTCCACTATCCATGTATCAATGCCTTGTCAGAGTGAAAATACGCGAAAATTCATTATCACTGTTACGATCCTCACTCTCGATGGTGATGTTTTCCTTATAAAACTCGATACAGCCGCCCATAAGCCCTTCTGCAAAATCAGCAAAAGGGCATTGTGACCTATAAACCATCGTCATAACATTACCACTATTACGCTCCGTTTCGAAATGAGGCAAAGCTGCGTCTGGATATAGCTTTTTCACTTCCACATGAATATAACCATGTACGCTTTCAAGGAAATCAAACGCATTTTTTGGGTTTTCGAAAAACGCTGGCATCAAATCATGAAAACGAAAGAATAAATGATGCCCATATTTCTGCACCAGATCTTTAAAGGGAATATCTGTGTGCTTGCTCAGCGCACTGACAATCGCAATAAGCTCGCGGTGATCATAAGTTCCAACTGCCGTATAAGCGCCCCCTGACTCGAGGTCGCAATCATCCAGCACATCATCAATCATATCCGCGCCGAACAGCCCTTCGACCATTTCAAACAATTCAGTAAAAACAACGCCCTTCATAGGTTTTCTCCTTAAGTATTTATATCAATGAAAGTTTCAGGAAGTCTTAATGCGTTTTCATGCATTCCCTTGTATGTAATCAAGAAGCTGCTTTTTGACAAAAGGCTTGCCAATAAATCCACTTGCTCCGACCTCAAGCGCGTTCGCGATATTATCCATACCGTCATTACTAGAGAACATCACAACGCAGGCTCCGGGGTCATTACGCATAATCCACGTCAGAACCTCATACCCACTTTTATCCGGTAGATTAATGTCTAAGAACACAAGATCAGGCTGCTGCTCCATATATACCGAAAAGGCTTTGTTTGCTGTGGGCGCTGTAAAAAGCTCGCATTCTTCCTTCAGCGTATTACGCACCATCCAGCGCGTGACCGGATCATCCTCAACCAACATAACCTTTGTACGTTTAGAATTAATATTCGGGATGTATGGCGCTTCATGGCTTTGTAACAACACATCTTGCGTAGGGCCGTCTGCCAACAACTTTGCCGTAGCCATGCCAAAGACAGGGCTTTGCTGATCTAAAACAGTCTGAGCATATTCTCCGCCATCACGCGAGAGATCATAAAACTGATAATCCACATGCACCGCGCTCTCGGAATACGCTAGATCACATATCTCTTGTCCGGCCTGATGCAACACATCTACTGGTACATGCTTAGATAAAATATGAATGGCACTATTTTCGCAAAAATAAACGCGCCCCTCTGCTCCTTTTAAATACGCGCCAATCAAAGATCTCACCCAGAACAAGCATTCATGCTGCAGCGTTTCATCCAAATCCCCAAGCATGATTTTAACACAATTCCAACCACGCCAACTTTGCGGTGATTGCCCGATAGATGAGGCTAAATTCATAAGCTGAACGTCTGCATTTACTGAAATAATCTTCATAATATAACTCCCTATATATGTTTAGATTGCACGTATGGTGATTTTTGAACGTATTCGAAAATTTTATCTTTGGTAAACGGCTTGCCGACAAAACCTTTGGCACCAAGCTCAATGGCTTTCAGCACATTTTCCTTATCGCCATTGCCGCTAAACATTACGATATAAGCCTCAGGGTCAATCTCGAACAATTTTTTCAAAACGGCATGCCCATCAATATCTGGCAAACCAATATCAAGAAACAAAATATCTGGCGCTTTGTTCACGTAATTCATAATCGCGCCCTGACCATCCCCCGTCATCGTCAGCTCATATTTCCCTTTAAACGTGTTTTGGATCAGTTTTTGCGTAAATGGGTCATCTTCCACAACCATCACAACAGTTTCCGCGCGCATCTCACGGCGCATAGCCAGTGAACTTATCAAATCAGCATCCAGCCCGCCAAGTGCTTGTTCGCGGCTAACACTATTAAGCTTTTGTCTTTTAATTTGATTTTGTCTTGCCTTTAGAATGCTTAGCGCTTCAATTTTCTTCTCACACACAGTGCGTAATTTAGGCCAATCCACTTTCAACTCAAAAATGGCCGCCAGCCCCTGCAGGGAGGCTGGCGAGAGTTTAGGTTTCAGGTGGGTTAAAAGGAGATCTAGATTTTTTTGCGTCAGCGTATTTGTCGTCAAAAACAAATCTTTATCGTGGCACATATAAATCGTTTGAATATCATCTGCAAAATAGGTTTTCAGTGTCTCGGTAATAATCGGAAACCATTCTTCTCGCGGCGTTTCCAATTGTGAAAATCTTAAATAGATGCAGCGGCTTGCTGACGCGTGCTCCCACAAATATTTCAAATCTTGGATTAATACCTCTTCTACATTTTGTTCTAATATCTTCATTTTTTAATCCTGCAATTAAATTATGATTATGACATTGCACAAGGCGTGCCAATCCATATTGCAATACAAATCAATAGCTTACTGTTAGACATACTCCTGTATTCTCAAAATCAAACGTTCGAAAATGAGAAAATTCTCAAAATCGAACGATTTATTAATAATCATTTGCTAAACTGAAACTATGAATAAGCCGATTTTAATCGTTGAAGATGACCCTTTACAGCAAAAAATGCTGAAAACCTTGCTCAGCCGTAAAATGGATTACGGTGCACAAACTGCAAATAATGGCCGAGAAGCTTTAGACATGCTGGACGCTGACGCTGTGAAAACCGTTAAACTCATCATCCTCGACCTCGAAATGCCCGTTATGAGCGGCATGGAAACTTTAGAAATTCTAAGGCAAAAACACCCCTCAATCCCCGTGATTATGCTGACTGGGAACAAAGACCTCGAAAACGTAGTGAAAGCCATGAAACTTGGAGCAACAGATTTTATCAACAAACCTTATGACGCCGAGCGTATTCTTCTCACCATTAAAAACACCCTGAAAATCAGCCTCCTCACCCGTGAAGTAACCCGTTTGAAATCAGAAAAAGAAGGGACAGTTACGTTTGAAAACCTAATTGGCCATGACGCTGGCCTTCTCTCTATCATAACAACCGCGCGCAAAGCCGCTGCTTCCGATATTCCCGTCCTGATTACTGGAGAAACCGGCACAGGAAAAGAAGTTTTTGCCCATGCGTTGCACGGTGAAGGCACGCGCACAGGTAAACCATTCATCGCCATCAATTGCGGCGCAATCCCCTCTCAACTTGTTGAAAGCACTCTATTCGGCCACGAAAAAGGAGCCTTCACTGGTGCAACCGAAAAAACCATCGGTAAATTCCGTGAAGCAGAAGGTGGCAGCATAT
>CAYGSA010000071.1:2829-9429 GCA_964352375.1 uncultured Micavibrio sp. | reverse complement strand
ATGAGGGGGTCTATTTCGGGGTTTTTGTTGATCGTGTGGAAGTCTATCGCCTCGCCTGTATGGTTTAGGAACAGGGTTTTGCGGTGGGCGATGATCTCGCTTTGGCGGAGCGATGAGGAGGTCAGTAAACGCGCGCCATTTTTATGTGCGTGGAAATCCTGAGGGCCATAATCATGCTCTGTCCAGACGAACAGTTTGGCTTCCTGCGCGGAGCCGATGATTAGGCGAAAAGAGGTGTAATCCCCCGCCTGGAAGGCCGCAGCGCCTTTGAGCGGGTCGGGGGTAGACAGTAAATCTAACAATATGCCGCCGCGACTTCGTTTGAGGGCGTCATCACGCGCCTTGTGCGTGTGATCGATGGATTTCACGGACGAGCCGTGCAATGACGATTCCTGCGATTGTTCTCTTTCAAAATAGCCATTGAGCAAACAGCCCCAATGCCCTGCCTTGTTATGCGCGATCCATGTGCCGCCGCTGAGCGGGTCTAGGGGGGCGAAAATTCCATCTGTTATTTCTTGTGGTGGTTTTTCGGGGGGGCGGTCGTGGCGTTCGTCGCGGTTCATGATGATTTGAAAACCGTTGTCTTTACGGGTAATTGTTACGGTACACATTTATTTTCGTTCAAGCGCCACTAAAGGCTCACGCTCCATTTGGAGCGAGGCCGCGGTCGCGTCCTTTGTTTGATTATGCACCACAGTAGACTTCGCCATGCCGAAATTTTCATCGCACTCAGAGCCAAGCTGCGCGGCGGTTATTTTGATGAGGGCCATATGATGCATCGCGTGATCGAGCAGGTGGAATAGCTCACGGGTTGGGGTTGTGATCATGTCACAGAGTGGCGCATTATCTGGATCGATAGTCATGGAGAGCGGGATGGGCTCGTGGCTGAGTTTGGAATTTTCACACAAGATGATGAGACTTTTAATTTCTTCTAATGCCGCGGTGCATGATGTTTCAAAGAGCATATTGCGTTGGCGATTATCGTAGCTGAGGCCTTTAGAAAACCCTGCTTTTTCGGCTGTGAAAAATTCCTGATAGAATTCAATGATGTGGCGTACATGCCCGCCGATGGGCGAAAAGCCCGCCGATGGGGCTTTTGTGTAAATATCATCGCACATCGTTTTCAGTGTTTCCTGAAGTTTAGAAAGCGCCTGCACATTCGCTTTGCCAAGGGCAGAGCCTGCGTGGTTATCCATTAACAAAGCGTTTTGTGCGGGCATTGTAATCTCTCTATTCGTCTTCAAGCAAATCGGGAAAAGCTTCGTCAGCAACCGGGATCAGTTCTGCGCGGCGGGGAAGCCACTGATCGTTGATTTTCTTGTTGAAGTTCAAGTATAGCTTGCCGTCTTCAATGTGCCAATGCTCTGGATCGCCTTTTGCGAGTGTGTCGTGCGCCGCGGCCCATGCACAATATCCGCCATATTGGGGGGCGTATTTTGCGGGGTCGGCTTTGAACAGGTCTAGGTTTTCTTGTGATGAGAAGAACCAGTCTGCGCCTTGATACTCGGTTTTAAAATCTCTGGAGCCTTTGACTGGTTTTCCAGCTTTGTGGTAAGCGACTGTATCGTATCCGTCGACGGCCTTGTTGTTGAATGTTCCTGTGTAAATCGGATCAGCAGCGTGCGCCGGACTTACGAGGGTGAAAAACGCGAGAAATGCGCTTGCGAGAATGAATTTTGTCATGTGTGTTTCCTATTGTTAGTTCTCTGAGTTTATTCAGGTCATTTACTCCAAAAGTTACGAGACCAGTAATTTTTCTTCTTTGTGTGTCAGGTCATTTACAGTTTGCGTTATGGCGCGTTTGTATCGTTCACCAACGTTTTTGACGGTTTCGGGTTTGAACACGTCTTTGGTGTAGGTGATATGAATATTCAGTTCTTTGTTCACGATTGCGGCCTCGATATAGAGCAAATAGCAGAGATGGTTATCCCCATGCGATGCTTTGATGCCAGCGGGCTCGACAATGGGCTGGATCGCCGCGCCTTCGGGCATCAGGGCGTCAATTTGCGAGACGTAATTGAAGAAGAGCTGCGGCGTGTCATAGCGCAATATGTCTTCGTTTTTCGTGATGTAGCGCAGGATGTTGTAATGTGCATTTGTCTTTGGGATGCGGTTCAGTTGTTTGCGCATTGCGGCTGTGAAGGTCTGTGCGCCCGCTTGGTCTAGGCCTGCATGAGAGAGGTAGACGGGATAAACCGTGTTCAACCAGCCTGCTGTGCGCCCGAAATTATGCCCTTGCACGGGGTCGCGGCCATGGCCGCAGATATTGACCAGCATGTCATCTTCGCACGTCCAGTCCTTTGTGGTTTTGAGAAGCGCGGCGAGCAGCATGTCCTGAATGCTCATAGCGTGGGATTTTGGAATTGTGCTTAACAGCTTTTGTGTTGTTGCCTGATCGATTTTGACGATCTCGACGGCGGCGTTTTTCTCGCGGCCTTTTGTGATGCCTGCGTAATCTGTTTTGATGCTCGGGCTTGGTTGCATCTTCGGGCTTGCCCAATAGGCAAGGTCGCTTGCGAAGTTTTTGGTTTTCGCCTCTTTTGTGATTTTTGTTGCCCAGTCTTTGACGCTCGCGGTTTTCGGGGCGAGGGGTATCGGCATGCCGAGGCGGGCGGATTCATAGGCCTTGAGCAGGTCTTCAAATACGATTCGTGATGAAACGATATCGACCAAAAGATGATGCATAATGATGGCCATTTTGCCAGCGCCCTCGCCCGTTTTGAAATGGAGAATACGCAGAAGCGGGGCGTCTTCAAATTTCAAGCTGGCGTGATATTGGTTGCAGGTTTGTGCAATAGATTTTTCTTGCTCTGCTTCGTTTAAGTTACTCAAGTCAAAAGAAAATACATATTTCGAATCAGGCAGTTTCGATTCACATCGTTGCATCCATTGCCCGTCTTCTTGCACGAAGGATATACGTATATTGTCGTGATGCAGTAGGACTTTATCGACGGCGGTTTTTAGGGTTTCCAATTGCATGTCGTGATTGACATCAAAGAAGAAGAACCGGTTCCAATGCTCGGGATGTTTGAAGCCATCGGCGAAGAATTTTGCTTGGCGCGGCATGAGGGGGTATGTGCCTTCGACCAAATCCTGGGCACCTTCTTTGGCGGATGCGTGCCCTGCGATTTTGGCGAGCTCGGCGATGGTGGCGTTGGTGAACAGCGTATCGGTTTGGAAGGCGATGCCTTGTTCTTCGGCGGTGCAGATAAACTGGATCGCCATGAGCGAGTCTCCGCCGATTTCGAAGAAGCTGTCATGGATGCCGATCTTGTTTTCGTCGATTTTCAGGATTTTTGACCAGATGCTTGCGATTTGTTTTTCGGTCTTGGTTGATGGAGCGATATGTTTGCTCCGTTTGGTGAAGAATTTTGCGGGGTCGGGCAAGGCTTTGCGGTTGATTTTGCCGCTGGACAGGCGCGGGATTTCGTCTATGCGTGCGAAAAAAGCAGGCTCCATATAGGATGGGAGTTTGTCTGTAACATGCCCTCTGAGCTCGCGTTCCTCGGCTTCTTGATCTGCGACGTAATAGGCGACGAGGCGGCTATCATGGTTGATGACGGCGACGTCTTCTATGCCTGCACATTCAGAGATGACGGTTTCGATTTCCGCCAGTTCGATGCGGAAGCCGCGAATTTTGACCTGCGCGTCGGCGCGGCCTAGATATTCGATGTCTCCGTTTTCTTTGAAGCGCGTCAGGTCGCCTGTTTTGTAGAGCGTGCCGCCTTTGAGGAACGGGTCAGGGATGAATTTTTCTTCGCTCATGTCCGCGCGATTTATGTATCCTTGCGCTACCCCTGGCCCGCCGATATGGAGTTCCCCTGCTACGCCTAGAGGCTGCGGGCGCAGTTTCTCGTCTAAGATGTAAAGCGATGTGTCACTGATTGGTCTACCGATTGGAATGTTCGTTAGGCCTTGGTGTTTTGGCACTTTGGTGAAGGCGGCGTAGATCGTGCCTTCGGTGGGCCCATAGACGTTGTAAAGTTCGCCCGCGCATTTCTCGTAGTAGATTTTAGCCAGCGTTGGCGAGAGCGCTTCGCCCGCCGCCAGAACATATTTGAGGGATGTAAGCTCGCCTTTCAGCACCGCCAGCACCGCATTGAGCTGTGAGGGGACGATGCAGGTTGTGGTGATGTTGTGCTGTTTGATCAGGTCAATGATGTAGGATGGGTCTTTGTAGTGCGCGGCTTCGGTTAAGACAAGGCGCGCGCCCGTTGTGAGCGGCCAGAAAATCTCAGCGACGGATACGTCGAAGCTGAAGTCCGTGTTTTGTAGGACGATCTCATCTGTGGAGAGTGGCATTTCGCTCTGGAGCCATTGGAGGCGCGGGATAACGTTGCCGTGGGATATGAGTACGCCCTTTGGGTTTCCCGTCGACCCGGAGGTGTAGATGATATAGGCGTCGTCCGTTTCGGTGCCTTCGTGGCCAGAATGAGATGTTTCACGTGAAACATTTTCTGTGAATATATTCTTAATTGGGCGTGCTAATTGGCCAAAATCTTGGTCGATACCTTCACCTGTTAGCACGAGTTTTATGTCCGCATCTTTGAGGATAAATTCGGCGCGTTCCTGCGGGTAGCACGGCGCGATGGGGACGTAGGCGCAGCCTGCCTTGAGAATGCCGATCAGTGAAAGGATAAGTTCGGGGCCGCGTTTGGCGCAGAGCGCAATGCGGCTGCCCGGCTGTATGGCTTGGGCGTGAATATACTCTGCGATTTGGCCTGCGCGCTGGTTCATCTCGGCGTATGTGATGTCTTCGCCTTTGTAGGTTAAAGCCACCGCATCAGGCGTTCTTTGCGCTTGGGCCTCGATCATGGCGTGGATGGTTTGTTCCTCCGCCTTTGGAACGTCTTTATCGGGGTGAGCCCATGTGCCAATGAAGAGCTCTTTTTGCGCATCGTCGATGAGTTTGAAGTCGCTAAGGCGTTGCGCTGAGTCTTCACTGATTTGTGAAAGCAGGCTTCGCATGTGGGTGATCATGTGATCCATAAATTCAGGCGTGAAGGCGGCTTCGCGATATTCGAACCACAGGCCGATGCGCCCGTCTTCCATCATTTCATAGGAGAGTGATAAATCATCATTGACGTCGTTATAGTCGGCCTCTAAGGGTTCGGACTCAATGCCATCAAGGTCTAGATTTACAAGACGCGAAACAGTTTGCGCCATGGAGACATTAAACACGCGCCCATCAAAGCCCGGTTGTTTCTTACGAATACCACGCACAATATCCAATGCGGGGAAGGTTTGGAATTTCTTATCCGCCTTACGTCTTTGGGAAATCCGTGTGACGAGTGCGTCAAAGGTCGGATCGCCTGACAGATCCACGCGGATGGGGATGATGTTGACGAAGAAGCCGAAGAAATGTTTGTAGCCAGGCGGGCGTATGTTTACAGGGTAACCAATGAGTAGGTCTTCTTGCGCGTAATAGCGGTTAACCAATGTTCCAAACGCGCCAACGAGCGTGCTGAACAGGGTTGTGCGCTGCGCGCGGGAATAGGTTTTAAGTTTGCTTGAGAGCTCTGCGCCGATGTCAAAATAAACACGCTTGCCTGTTTTTACGTCGTTGCCTGCCTCGGCCTGGCCGTGGGTGAAATCAACTGTGTGCTGCGCGCCATCCATGCGGCTTTGCCAATAGTCTGCGGCGGTTTGCCACGTTTTATCGTCTTGCTTGGTTTCCGTGAAATAATCATCCCATGTTTTTTGCTTATCGCCATAGGCTTGTATGAGGCCATCGTGGCCTTTGTTGTAAGCAATGGATGTTGATTCAAGAAACAGAATAGCTGACACACCATCAGAGATCATGTGCGGCACAAGGCCAATAAAATAATGCGTGTCCTGCGATGTTTTCACAAGTCCGGCGCGGATGATTGGAAAGGTCATCAAATCAACAGGTGTGCGCAGTTTGCGCGCAAGGAATTCCTCTGCCTTGGCGCGCTGCTGCGGCGTTTCTTGTGTTTGGCCTTTGATTGAGTAATCTTCAAATTCAAGATCGAATGTGTTTTCTTCGGCGATGCGTTGGAATGGCAAGCCGTTTTCTTCGGTGAAATATACCCGTAGCGAGGGGAAAAATGCGACGACGTCTTTCAGGGCCCGTTCAAAACGCGGCACATCCAATTCACCCTTCATCCGAAGTTTTACGCAGGTGTTGTAAGAGGTGTTTTCAGGATGCAGACGCCATTCAACCCACAGGCCTTCTTGCTGTTTTGTTAGCGGATATTTTTGTGTCATCAGCTCACCTGCTCTTTGCGCTGTTTCACCTCTAAGGTTATGAGAAATGTTATGAGATAAATACTACCCCAAATCAAGCCCGGTGTGATGGTTTGCCAGATATTGGGGGTTCCGAAATAGTTATGAATGCCGAGCGGGATTGCAAGCATAACGATGAAACTGACGAGGAACCCAACGCAGATTCCGCGCACGCCGCATTTAGTTTTTTGGTATGCCTTTTGTGCGACGATGGTGATGAGGAGCGTGGAGAGGAAAGCATATGTGCCTTGAATTACCCCTGCGCTGATGGCCATGTCGATGCCGTGACCTGAATTCGCGTAAACCGCCCAGCCGCCATAGCCGATTGCTGCGGCGCTGGCGCTCAGTATTTTT
>CAYGSA010000071.1:0-2729 GCA_964352375.1 uncultured Micavibrio sp. | reverse complement strand
CATTCGCGCAGGGAAAAGGAAAAGTTTCATATTATGATATGTTTGTGGTAAAAACTGGGTGCAAATTTTTTGTAGATATTGAGGTTTATATGGTTCATTTAACACATCTTGTCGACACGTTTCCATCTATCAGCATACCAAGTGATACGGGCGGTCTTCCTGTTGAAGTTTCCTTGGTCGCGCAGCTTGGACATGGCGCGGGTAACCATATGTTTTCAAGCGTTGCATCACGCCAGCAAGGGCATAATGATTTTGTAGATGAGTTGGACGAGCCCTCCGCAAAATTGGCAGGAACGAATTTTCATTTAGGGGATACGACTTCACTTTATTCCTTTGTGGTGGGACCGCGCGGCCATCCGTTCCACCGCCATGCAGGACATCGTATTTTTACCGCTGTTTCAGGCAGCGGTGGATGCCAGCTTCGGTTCGCTAACACATGTTCGGAAGAGGTCGAGAGCGACTCGCAGAAATTTGTCGAAGCGCTCCATTTCATCAATATTCCGCCTGATTGTCTGTTTACTGTGCGCTTTGGCGGCGGCACTTGGCATCAATTTTGGCCTTTGTCTAAGAATTCTTTACATCCCGTTTTCTTTGCGTTGTCTTGTCACACAGATGAGCTTGGCGGGAACTTGTCTGATGACCTTAAAGAGCAAATTATTAATAACAAAGCCAGCATCCCTTCCCTGACTGAGTTGCTGCCAGATGAGGTTGATACGTTTTTGCGATCAAAAGCGTTCGATCAACAAATGGTAAAAACGACGACATTATCACTCGATGCCGCGGCAGGCACGGCGCAGAGAAAAGTTTGCGATACCTTCCGCAGCGGTATGGGCATGATGCGCGGCGCGTGGGGCATGTGGCGGCGCTCTGGTGGGTTTATTTCCCAAAGTGATAAAACCAAGACAGTGCGCGCATTAACTGAGCTGCCAGAAGATTCTTTGCTGAACAAACATCTAAACGAAACCCCTGTAAATCATGAAGATACGTTTGCGCTTTCCGTTGAAGGTGTTGATCTTAAAGGCCGCAAGGCATCCCAATTGTTAGCGATGGTTTTAGACGGCTTTCTGCTTAATGCGCCAACCAGCGTATCGCGCATGATGCTTGTTCGGAATATCCTTGTAAAACCTCTTGGCTTAAGGACGTCCCCGCTTGGTTGCCCTGTGTCATCGTTGCTGTCGGACAATGTCGAGAATCTTTTTATGAACCAGTACCCCGTGCTGGATCAAAGCATTAACAAAGATGATACCTTAGCGCAGGTGATTTTAGGGGCAGATGATAAACACTTACAGTTTAGGTCATGTGTTGGTGTGCAGATTATTGATGACACGCGCGCGGAAATTACCCTTGGGACGCGCGTGCTGTGCCGCAATGGTTTTGGGCGGTATTATATGCATGCTATTGACGCTGTTCACCGCAAATATATTGCGCCAACGATGATGCGCCGCGCGTGTGATTATGTGGTATCGAAGCTTTAAAGCCCAACCTTCACAGCTTTAGAGGCGCTCATCGCGTTTTCCTTCGCCTCTTCCACCGTTTCGGCGCGGGCAAGAGCGACGCCCATGCGGCGCTGGCCGGAGACTTCGGGTTTACCGAACAGGCGCAGATCGGTGTTTGGGGTTTGGAGTGCCTCGTCTAGGCCGCTAAATTCGACCTTATTCGACTTGCCGTTGACCAAAATCACCGCCGAGGCCGAGGGGCCGTGAAAGTGGATGTTCGGGATGGGCAACCCCAGAAATGCGCGGGCGTGCAGCGCGAATTGCGGGAGGGCTTGCGAGATCATGGTTACCATGCCTGTGTCGTGCGGCCTTGGTGAAACTTCGCTGAAATAGACCTCGTCGCCTTTGATGAAGAATTCGACGCCGAACAGGCCGCGGCCACCCAGAGCGCTTGTGACTTTCTCGGCGGCGCTCTTTGCTTTTTGCAGGGCAATCTCGCTCATGGGTTGGGGTTGCCAGCTTTCTTGGTAATCGCCGCCCTCTTGCCTGTGGCCGATGGGTTCGCAGAACGATGTACCGCCGATATGGCGGATGGTCAGGAGCGTGATTTCATAGTCAAAATTAACGAAGCCTTCGATGATGACTTTGCCTGCCCCTGCTCTGCCGCCTTCTTGGGCGTAATCCCATGAGGCCTTGATGTCGCCTTCGGTTTTGATGACGCTTTGGCCTTTGCCGGAGGAGCTCATGATCGGTTTGATCACGCAGGGCATGCCGATCTCGTGGACGGCGGCGGTGAAATCTTCGAAATTTTCGGCGAATTTATAGGGGGATGTCGGCAGGTTTAGCTCTTCCGCAGCCAGCCTGCGGATGCCTTCGCGGTTCATGGTTAGCTTTGCGGCGTTCGCGGTGGGGACAACGTGGAAGCCCTCTTGCTCCAACTCTACGAGGGTATCGGTGGCGATGGCCTCAACCTCGGGGACGATGAAATCGGGCTTTTCCAGCTCTATGACTTCGCGCAATCGATCCCCGTCGAGCATGGAGAAAATGTGACTGCGGTCGGCGACCTGCATTGCGGGGGCATTGGCGTAGCGGTCACAGGCGATAACCTCACAGCCGAGGCGTTTGAGCTCCAACGTGACTTCCTTGCCCAGCTCCCCCGAGCCACAGAGCAGCACTTTTTTCGCGGTGGGTGAGAATGGGGTTCCGATTTTGGTCATGGTTGGGGCTTTCTTTTTTTATTCCTAAACAAACTAATTTAAAGATGCGATTATTTCTACTGTAATATGCATGAAC
>CAYGSA010000070.1:0-9644 GCA_964352375.1 uncultured Micavibrio sp. | reverse complement strand
GGTTGGTGAAGAGCTTAAAACTCAAGGTCTTTATGCCGTGATTTTTTCTTTGCTCGGGATTTTGACTTATGTCTGGTTTCGGTTTGAATGGCAATTTGGGGTTGCGGCGGTTGTTGCGCTTTTGCATGATTCTATTGCGACGATTGGTTTGTTTGCGTTGACGCAGATGGAGTTTAATCTTTCTACGGTTGCTGCGATTTTGATGATTGCGGGGTATTCCATTAATGATACCGTGGTTGTGTTCGATCGTATACGTGAGAATTTGCGCAAGTTTAAGAAAAAGCCTTTGCCTGAGGTGTTTAATTTCTCGGTTAATCAGACCTTATCACGGACTTTGATGACGTCTATGACGACGTTTTTGGCTTTGCTGGCGCTCTATATATTTGGGGGTGAGGTTATTCGAGGCTTTGTTTATGCGTTGATTTTCGGGATTGCAATCGGGACATATTCTTCGATCTTTGTTGCGTCGCCTGTGTTGCTCTTGATGAATGTCAAGCGGGGGGCGCCGCCAAGCGAACCACAATCTGGCGATCCGGAAGTGGTCTAAGTCATGGATGTGACACCCCTTATCTCACGTAATCAGCAAGTTATTCAGGCATATGCGGGTGGTTTTTTTAAGATTAGCAGTGAGATCTATAAAACGCCTGTTTTTGTTCGTCCAGACGAGACGGTTCCTTGGGATATTCAATCTGACGTTTTTTCTGAACTGAGCATAGGGGATTTTTCGCCTTTTATTGTGCATAAGGATGATCTTGATGTGGTGCTGTTGGGGACGGGGAAAATGATGGCTTTTATACCTCCTTTTTTGCGGGCTGAGCTCAAGGATGCAGGGCTTTGCGTCGATTGCATGGATACGGGCGCGGCGTGCAGAACGTATAATGTTTTGATGGCAGAAGGGCGGCGCGTGGCGTGTGCGTTGTTTTTACATCGTTAGCTTGTTCTGAATTATTTGCATTTACTCCCGTTTATGGTTATTATGGCGTTAACGAATATAATATATTTGGGATAGAGATATGGCGGATCTGCAGAGTTTAGTTGCAAATCAAGACATTACACCGAATTGGCCAGAAGATTATCCCTATCATCCGCTTCGGGATGATATGGGCAATCCTGCTATAATTCGTGTTGCTGATGAGTATCTTTCAGCGTGGTTGACGCGTGGGGCGGATGGTCAATTCACTGAAGTTACTGTTTTGAATGAAACGCAGCTTGGGCGCATATACGATGATCGCCCTGGTGCGGATCAGTCGAACGTGGTTGCAACACTTGCTGATAAAGTTTGGGCTGATGATCGTACGGGGCAAAAATGGCCTGCAGATGATTTTGAAGAGGTTATTTATAACACACGCACTGGTGAGGTTCTTTTTACATTCACGGATGACATAGCAGAAGGCGTTGCAGATGATAAAACTCTTGCTGCGGCTGATGCGGCTCGGGCAACGATGTTTCAAGGCAATGCGGATTGGGTGGAAGGTGGCCAACAGGGTATGCGTCCGTTTAATCGTGTTGTTTTGGCAAAAGGTCTGGCGGCAGATGGTGTTTCTGATGCGGACCTAGATTATCGACTGCCTGCGGATGTTACTTTGGAGAATAATCGCGCTCTTATTCGTAGCGTCGATAGTGCGAATAAAGCACATGCCGAGTCGATTTTATCTGGGGCAGAGGGCGCTGCAACTAGGCAGTTGGAGCGCGTTCGGATGCAGCTTGCGGAGCCTAGTTTGGTCTATTCGCACGCTGCGAGTGCTGAGGGTTTTGGTGTGAAGTATGAGCAGGGATTACAAGGGCCTTCGTTTGATCTTTCTGCGCAGAGTGTTGATGAGCTTTTGTCTCAATTGCCTCCAGAGGAAGAAAAGGTTCATCCTGGAATTGCTCCGGGGGCTCTGGCGGGGGCTATCGAAGGTATTCAAGCCCGGCAAGAGGCGGCGTTGGCGGAGCTTGTTGCTCAGGGTCGTCCTGTTGTTGATGAACAGACTGCTGTTGTTGATGAGCGCGTGCAACCAAGTTCAGTGCCAAGCCTTCTTCCTGAAGCTCCCGCGTTGCCAGCGGTTCCTGATGTTAGAGAAGTCTTGCGGGATGATTTGGAAATAAAGGGTTATACTGATGAGGTTATCAGACAATATGGGGAGTCTGCTGGGGCGCGGAATGCTCAAGTTCTTGACCAATATGATGAAATTGTTGCGGGATTGAATGAGCAGTTGTCTTCGATTATTAGTCCAGAAAATCTGGGCGCGCGTATAGAAAAAGAATTAAGATTTATGGGCGTAGATGAAACTCAAATTGCCGAATTTTTGGTAAGTGATGGTTTTGATCGTCAAGTTGCTTCTTTGCAAAATACAGTTGGTCAAGGGATAGCATCAGGGGCGTTTGAGCCTGATATTGATTCCATTATTGCGAAAGTGAATACGGAAATTCGTGCAGAAATTCCAGGGATGGTTGAAGGTGATTTTGAGCGTGCTATGGAGAATGCTCAGGGCAGGATTGATCAGCGGTTTAATCAAGCGGCTAAGCGGCAAGCAGAGGCTATGGCTGCTGCTGCGGAGGCGGCTAATCCAGAGGATATTGAGAAGCAAAGGGATGCTGCTATGGAGCAGGTTGCTCAGACATATGCCTCACAACTTGGTGCTTATTCAGAACAACAGCGCGCACCGATTTTAAATTTTCTGCCTCCTGAGGTTATAGATCGGATTAACGAGCTTTGGGAGGAGCAGGCCGCAGAGGGTGGCTCGCAGCCTGCTTTGCAAGGGGCTAAGCCTTAATTTACTGTGTTTTTTCGTAAAGCTCTGTTACGAATTCCCAGTTTACCAGATTATCAACGAACGCCTCAAGGTATTTTGGGCGGGCGTTGCGGTAGTCGATGTAATAGCTATGTTCCCATACGTCACAGCCGAGAATTGCGGTTTGTCCGTGGATGAGCGGGTTTTCACCGTTTGGTGTTTTTGTCACTTCGAGTTTGCCGTCTTTATTGACAACCAACCAGCACCAGCCTGAGCCGAATTGTGTAGCCCCAGCCTTTAGGAATTCTTCGCGGAAGGCATCGAATGATCCGAAGCCGTCTGTGATGGCTGCGTCTAGATTTCCAGGTCGCGCGCCGCCGCCATCCGGTTTCATCCAGTTCCAGAATAATTTATGATTCCAGTGTTGGCCTGCGTTATTGAACAGGCCTGCTTCGCCTTTTTTGTGTGCGTTTATTACCACTTCTTCGAGAGTGTCGCCCATATGGTCTAAGCTCTCTAGAATTTTATTGCCATTCACGACATAAGCATTATGGTGCTTGTCATGGTGGAATTCTAATGTTTCTGCGGACATGTATGGATCAAGCGCGTCATAGGCGTAAGGGAGTTCGGGGAGGTCAAAAGCGGACATTAGGGGTCTCCTGTTTGTTTGAATTCTGAGCTAGAGTAGCATTTTAAAGCTAATAGAAAAGTTCTTTTTTATGAAGAATAGTCAATCTTATTGCGAGCAGTTGGTTCGGTCTTATGATTACGACCGCTATGTGCTGTCGATGTTTTTGCGCGGCGATGTGCGCGGCGATGTCTGGGCGGTTTTGGCGTTTAATCATGAGATTGCAAAAACACGTGAAGTGGTAAGTGAGAGCACTTTGGGGCTTATAAGGTTGCAGTGGTGGCGCGATTCGATTGGCGAAATATATGAGGGGCAGGGGGTAAAAGAGCATGAGGTTCTTAAGCCTTTGGCGAAGGCAATAAAGAGCTATGATTTGCCGCGTGAGGAATTTGATAACCTTGTTTATGCGCGGGAATTTGATTTGGAAGATGTGTTGCCTGGGAATGTTGAGGGGATGCTGAATTACTGTGAATTTACCACGGCGCCTTTGTTGCGGCTTATTTTGAAGATTAGTGGTGTCGATCCTATGGGGGAGGTTGTTCAGCCTGTTGCTATGAATTATGGATTGAGCGGTGTTTTGCGTGCGACGCGAGGGTTTGCCGCGCAGAGGCGATTTTATTTACCCGAAGATTTGGTGCGTCAGTATGATTTTGATACGGAGAAGATTTTTGAGGATGCGGATATTAAACCCATTATTCGTGATATTGTTGATGCGCGTTTGCCTGTTTCGAAGCCTGCGCATGTGTTTTTGAGGGGGTGTGAGGCGCTGAGCGAGATGTATTTCAATCAGATTATGCGCCATGATTATGATGTGATGGCGCCCGAGATGGCGCTTGATCCGCCGTTTAAGGCGCTTCGGTTGTTCTGGAAAACTAAAGGGATGTCTTTTTGGTGAAACTGGTGTATAATTGAGGCTACTTGAGTCACTAAAAGGGTATTATTATGGTTGATCCAGTTGGGCCTTCTGGCTCCGTTCAAAATATTTCATCACTTAATCGTCAGACGCAAAAGCAAAGTGAAGAGATGCGCGGTACTGTTGCCGAGCAAGATTCTGTTTCAATTTCTGAGGAAGCGGTTAGTCTTGCGGACGTGGAGCAGCTCTCGGCGCAAGTCGGTACGCAAATTGCTGAGGATACCGATTTGGCTCTTTCAAATAATGCCGAACGCCTGAACGCGCTGATTTAATCTTTGAGATAGAATGTGATTGTGGTTACGACGCGGACATCTTTTTCGATTTTTGCTGTGTCTCCATATTCTGATCCTGCATCACGCACATAAAAGCTGCCTTGTCGCGCGCTTCGGATTTTCCCGACTGTTGCGCCTGCGCTGCCTGCGAATTCATTGGCAGCAATTCGGGCGTTTTGTGTGGCTTCTTTCAGCATTTCTGGCTTGATTTCGTTTAAGCTGGTGAAGCGATATTGTGGAGCTTGGTTTTCTATTTGGATTCCTTGTGCGATCAGCTTGTTGACCGCGCTGCGCGCTTGCGTAATTAGGCCAATATTCTGTGTTTCAATGTTGATTGCGCCGCGAAGTTCATGGCGTTGATCCACCAGAACTTGCTGATTATTTCGGTATTCGCGATAGACATAGTCGATGACGCCAATTTTAAGCTCTGTGCTTGTTAAGCCGTTTTCTTTTAAAATCGTAATGATTTTTTGTTGGTTTGTTTCTGATTGTTTATAGAGCGCGGGGATTTGGCTTTTTTGTTTTCCAGCAACGGTGTAGCTGATTGTCCAGTTGGCCTGGTCTGCTTTGACGCGGCGCTCGGCCAGACCTTTTGCTTCGGCGGTGTTGAGGGCGACTTTGGCATTATACATGGTCTGACCGATGAAATATCCTCCAGAGGCGAGGCCGATTGCGATCATTACACCAAAGAGGATAAGCGCTGTTGGGTTTGATGTGTTCATCTATTTATATTCAACTTTTAAGATTTCGTAGTCGCGTTTGCCTTTTGGTGTATTTACAGGAACTGAGTCCCCTTCTGTTTTGCCAATCAGGGCGCGGGCGACCGGGGCGGAGATGGAGAGTTTTCCTTTACTCATATCTGATTCATAGTCTCCGACCAGTTGGTACGTTTCTTCTTCGTCCGTTTCTTCATCAACGATTGTGACAGTTGCGCCGAATTTAACGGTGTTACCAGATAGTTTTGTTGGGTCGATGATTTGGGCGCGGCCTGTTACGGCTTCGAGTTCTTGGATGCGGCCTTCGATGAAGCTCTGTTGTTCGCGTGCGGCGTGGTATTCTGCGTTTTCTTTTAAATCGCCGTGTTCACGCGCGATGGCGATGGCCTCGATGACCTCTTGGCGTGCAACGTTTTTTAGGTGATTCAGTTCTTTGCTTAAACGCTCGAATCCGATCTTTGTGACTGGAATTTGATCCATTGTTTTATCCTGTTCTCTCAAAAATAAAAGTCCGCCTGTTGTCTATAAAAGACAAACAAACCCGTGTGGGTTTGTTTTGTTCGGCGGACATTTACCGAACTGTACTCAAAGTAATACTGTGCGTCAAGCGGCCTTGCTTTTGCCTTCCTTGGGGAAATAGCTTTGGAGGGAGTGGAAGTTTAGATCACGGTCTTTCAGGGCGTGGATGGCTTGCACGGCAGCGGTTGCGGCGGTGATGAGTGTGTAGTAGGGGATTTTGTTCATCAAGGCCATGCGTCTTATGGACGAAGAGTCGGAGACGGCTTGTGCGCTTTTGGTCGTCGTGTTGATGACCAGATTGATGTTTCCGTTGATGATGGAATCTACTATATGAGGTTGGCCTTCCATGACTTTGTTTACACGTTCTGCTTCAATACCGTTTTCGGTCAGGAATGTATGGGTTCCGCCTGTTGCAACGATTTTGAAGCCGATTTCTGAGAGTTCTTTCGCGATTGGAAGCAGGGCTGGTTTATCTTCGTTTTTGACTGATATGAACACTGTTCCTTTTGTTGGCAGGTTTACGCCTGCGCCGAGTTGTGATTTTGCGATGGCGTGGGCGAGGTCACGATCGAGGCCGATGACTTCGCCAGTGGATTTCATTTCCGGGCCGAGAAGGGGGTCGACGCCAGGGAAGCGATTGAACGGGAAGACGGGCGCTTTGACGGCGTAATGTTCGTTGCTCATGCCTTGTAGCTGGCCTGTGAAGTCGCTGAGTTTTTCGCCTGCCATGATGCGTGCGGCAAGTTTTGCGACGGGAACGCCTGTTGCTTTGGCGACGAAGGGGACTGTGCGGCTTGCGCGTGGGTTGACTTCGATAATGAAGATTTCGCCCTCTTTCACTGCGAATTGAACATTCATAAGGCCTTTGACATGTAACGCTTTGGCAAGTTTTATCGTTTGTTCGTTTAGCTGTTCTATGATTTCGTTTGATAATGAGTGCGGGGGAATAACACATGCGCTGTCGCCTGAGTGTATTCCTGCCTCTTCGATATGTTCCATGATTCCAGAGACGTAAACATCTTCGCCGTCGCAGAGCGCGTCGACATCAAGTTCGATTGCGCTTTTGAGATAGCGGTCGAGGAGAACAGGCGCGTCGCCTGATACTTTTACGGCGGTGTTGATGTAGCGTTCTAGCTCTGGTAGGGAGTGCACGATTTCCATGCCTTGACCACCAAGCACGTATGATGGACGAATCACCAGCGGGAAGCCGATCCCCTCGGCCATTTCCATGGCTTCTTCTTTTGTACGGGCGAGGCCGTTTGGTGGTTGTTTCAGGTCAAGATCGATGATGAGTTGTTGGAATCTTTCACGGTCTTCGGCGAGATCTATGGCGTCTGGATCTGTGCCTAGGATTGGGATGTCGTTATCCAGCAAGGCTTGGGCGAGCTTGAGGGGGGTTTGGCCGCCAAGCTGTACGATGACGCCTTTGACGGTTCCGTTTACTTGCTCGGCTTTGATGAGTTCGATGACATCTTCTTCGGTAAGGGGTTCGAAATAGAGGCGGTCTGATGTGTCGTAATCAGTTGAGACTGTTTCAGGATTACAGTTGACCATGATGGTTTCGTAGCCTGCTTCTTTAAGGGCATATGCAGCATGGACGCAGCAGTAATCAAATTCAATACCTTGACCAATGCGGTTTGGCCCACCGCCGAGGATGATGATTTTTTCACGATCAGTTGGGTTGCATTCGTTTTCAGCGGCAGTAATTCCGTTGCCCTCATATGTAGAATACATGTACGGCGTTTCAGATGCGATTTCCGCGGCGCATGAGTCGACGCGTTTATAAACAGGGTGGATGTTGTGCGTGATGCGGGCTTTACGAACACTTTCTTCGGATACGTTGACCAGTTCTGCGAGCTGTGCGTCAGAGAATCCTAGACGTTTAATGTTCATCCAGCCTTGCGGGTCGACGGGCAGGCCTTTTTCGAGGATGGTTTTTTCTGCGTTTACAATATTTTCAATGCGTTCCAAGAACCAAGGGTCATATTTTGAAATTTGTTGAATTTCTTTGAGGCTCATACCATGGCGGAAGCCTTGCGCGATGTAGAGGATGCGCTGCGGTGTCGGTTTAGCGATTGCGGCGAGTAATGCATCGCGTGTGGCGTCGGGGTCTTCTTTATCTGCGCCGTGGACGTAGATAGGGGATAATCCTGTGAGGCCTTTTTCAAGAGAGCGCATGGCTTTTTGGAGAGACTCTTCGAAGCATCTGCCAATCGACATGGCTTCGCCTACGGATTTCATTGCGGTTGTGAGGTTTGAGTCTGCGCCTTTGAATTTTTCGAAGGCAAAGCGTGGGACTTTGGTGACGATGTAGTCGATTGTTGGCTCAAAGCTGGCGGGGGTTTTACCGCCTGTGATGTCGTTGCCGAGTTCATCAAGGGTGTAGCCGACGGCTAGTTTTGCTGCGACTTTGGCGATGGGGAAGCCTGTGGCTTTGGATGCCAATGCAGATGAACGGGATACACGAGGGTTCATCTCGATGACGATCATGCGACCGTCTTTTGGGTTTAGGGCGAACTGTACGTTCGATCCGCCTGTTTCAACACCGATACCACGCAAAACTTTTAGGGATGCGTTACGCATGATTTGGTATTCTTTATCCGTAAGCGTTAGGGCAGGGGCGACTGTGATCGAGTCGCCTGTGTGTACGCCCATAGGGTCTACGTTTTCGATGGAGCAGACGATAATGCAGTTATCGTTCTTGTCGCGTACGACCTCCATTTCGAATTCTTTCCAGCCCAGAAGCGATTCTTCGACCAAGACTTCGGTGGTTGGTGAGGCATCGAGGCCGTCGCGGACAATTTTTTCGTAGTCGTCACGGTTATAGGCTATACCGCCGCCCGTGCCGCCCATGGTGAATGAGGGGCGCATGATGGCGGGGAGGCCAATTTCTTCGAGGGCTTGGCGTGCCTCATCCATATTATGAACTGTTTTAGAGCGCGCGGATTCGAGGCCGAGTTCGTCCATACATACTTTGAATTTTTCGCGATCTTCGGCCTTGTCAATGACGTCAGCGCGGGCGCCGATCAGTTCGATGCCTAGGCGTTCTAAAGTTCCGTTTTCATCCAGAGCCAGTGCGGCATTGAGTGCGGTTTGTCCGCCCATTGTTGGAAGGAGGGCGTCAGGGCGCTCTTTTTCAAGAATCTTTGCGACAATGCCTGGGGTGATGGGTTCGACATAAACGACGTCTGCTGTGTCAGGGTCAGTCATGATTGTTGCGGGATTGGAATTGATCAGGACAATTTTGTATCCTTCTTCGCGGAGCGCCTTACAGGCTTGTGTTCCCGAGTAATCAAATTCGCAGGCTTGGCCGATAATAATTGGCCCCGCGCCAATGATGCAGATGGTTTTTATGTCAGTTCTTTTTGGCATGGTCTCGGTCTCATTTTTTATTTAATTTTATTTTAAGTCATAAATAACGCAATGCGTTTATTTTAATGTTCCGAGAACGATTTTGTAAGCTAAGTTTTGCTTTAGTGCAAGCTTTAATGATGTTGTAATTCATTCTTGTCAAAGCTTTTGTTCGTATTATAGTGTGTGCTTATTAGCGCTTTGACAAGGGAAGCATTTATTATGCAACATAAGGCCAAGAAATTAGTTATTATAACTGAGCAGTTGATTTTAGAGGGTGTTACAAAAATTATAGAGAGATGTGGTGCTACTGGATATACCATCACAGCTGCAAGCGGAAAGGGAAGCCGTGGAGTGCGTTCATCTGATCGTGTTACTGACGCGACGGCTAATGTCAAAATTGAAATCATTGTGACCCGTCCAGATTTGGCGGATGAAATTGCTAGTCAGGTTGCTGCAAAGTATTTTGAAAATTACTCTGGTATTACCTATGCGGAAGATGTTGAAATTCTCAGACCTCAGAAATTCTAG
>CAYGSA010000069.1:0-9835 GCA_964352375.1 uncultured Micavibrio sp. | reverse complement strand
AAAAGCTATCTGAAGTTGTTTTCAAGCATTGCGGCTATTATGAGATAGACGAGTAATTACAGTCAGTTATTCGAAAAAAGTGGATTAGTCTGTTTTGTTTAGAATTTGATTTCTGAACCATGTAACCTGTTGTTTAGCGTATTGGCGTGTGCGCGCCTGGGCTTTTTCTATGGCGGTTTCTTTTGAAGTTTCTCCGTTGATATAGTTTAGAAGCTCACGGTAGCCGAGGGCTTTGAGCATGGGGATGTTATGATTTAAGTCGGTTCGTTTTGAAAAATCTTCTGTCTCCTCTAGTGCCCCGTTTTCCAGCATCCATTCGAAACGATCATTGCAGCGTTGATGAAGAATTGCGCGTTCCGGGATGATGACCTCGATTTTAAAATCCCAGTTTTCGGGTGGTTTTAGGCGCGTTAATTTTTGCCACTCTGCCAAACTTTTTCCTGTTGCGTCCAGGACTTCCCATGCGCGTACAAGTCGTGCCTTATGATTGACGTGAAACCGTGCGGCCATTTCGGGGTCGCGTTTCTTGAGTTGTTTGTAGAATTCTTCGGCGCCGAGTTTATCATATATTTCCATTGCAGCCTTGCGTACGTCTTGCGGCACATCTGGCATGGGTGAGAGGCCATCTGTTAGAGCGCGAATATAGAGGCCAGAGCCACCCACGATGATAGGTATTTTGCCCTCATTTAGGGTTTTATGGATAAGGGGTTCAACCAGCTCGCGCCAATTTCCTGCTGAGCAAGCTTGGTTTGGGTGGAGGTGGCTGTAGAGTTTATGGGGCGTTTTTTTGAGGTCTTCGGGTGATGGTTGCGCAGTTAGAATTTGAAGGCCGTCATAAATTTGTAAGGAATCGCAATTGATGATGACGCCGTTTGATTTTTCTGCACGTTCGATTGCCCGCGCAGATTTACCGCTGGCGGTGGGGCCAGCGATGATATGGATTGTTTGTTTATTGTTCATTCTTTGCTGGGAGGCAGGCTAAGGCCTATGAATTCCTTGTTTCCTGCTTTTTCTACAAATAATAATATTGTTCTCTTTTTATTTTTTTGCTGGCTAATTATTATTTCTTGTATTTCTTCTGGTTGTTTTACTGGTTGTTGGTTTACATCTATTATTATCATACCTGCTTGCAGGCCTTTCTTTTCGGCTTCAGATCCTGGGATGACATTCGAGATGAAAACACCGTGAACAGATGATGGAATACCGAATTCCGAGCGAATTGTGTTGTTCATTGGTTTCAGTGTAAGGCCGACAGATTCGATTTTAAAGCCCTCTGTGCGAGAGGATTTTGAGGCTGTTTCAATTAATCCATTCTCTTCTGCTTTTTCAAGCTCTCCAATTTTGACGCTGGTTTCTTGTTCTTTTCCGTCACGCCAGTAGGTTACTTTTGCGTCGGAGCCAACATCGTTTTCGGCAACGATGCGCGGAAGCATTTTCATTTCTTTGATGTCTTGATCGTTAATTGAAAGAATGATGTCGCCTGCCTTGAGACCAGATTTTTCTGCTGGGCCGTTGTCGTTAACGCTTGCGATCAATGCGCCTCGTGCGTTTTTTAGGCCAAGGCTTTCGGCTATTTCATCTGTGACGGTTTGGATGCGTACGCCAAGCCAGCCACGACGCGTGCGCCCGTATTTTATGATTTGATTAATGACAGGCTGTGCGAGGGCGGAGGGGATCGAAAATCCAATGCCAACTGATCCTCCTGTTAGGCTAAAGATTGCGGTATTAATACCGATTACTTCGCCTCGCATGTTGAAAAGAGGACCGCCTGAGTTTCCACGGTTTATAGAGGCATCTGTTTGAATGTAATCGTCGTATGGTCCTGAATTAATGTCGCGGGCGCGGGCAGAGACGATGCCCGCAGTAACGGAGCCGCCAAGGCCGAACGGGTTCCCAATAGCCAGTGTCCAGTCGCCGACGCGCAGCATATTGCTATCGCCGAAGGGGACTTGGTTGAGTTTGAGGTCTTTTGTGTCCACTTGCAGGACAGCAATATCGGTTTTTTCGTCTGTCCCAATGATTGTTGCATCAACGGTTGTTTCGTCTGTGAAGGTGACGCGTACATTTTCTGCGCCCTTAATTACGTGGTTGTTGGTGATGATGTAGCCTTTTTCTGCGTCGATCACGAAGCCTGAGCCCAGTGCGGATTGTGGTGTGATGGGCGCTCCACCGCCGCGGCGATCCATAAAATCTTCGAAGAAATCTTCGAATGGTGAGCCTTCTGGGAATTGAGGCATTTCGGGAAAGTCTTTTGGCGCAATTGATTTTTGTGTTGAGGATATGTTTACAACGGCGGGAGATAGTTTCTCTGCAATGTCTGCGAAGCTGGCGGGGATCATTTGCACCGCAGGTGTTTGTGGTTCAGATAAAGTGGGCGTCGGTTCTTTTGCGATGCTTTTAGGGGTCGGGAGGAGGGCGAGGACAGCCGTTACATGAAAGATATATGCATATTTTTTCATCGTATGATCCTTATGATATTAGTCTTTGAAATGCTTAAAGAACTCGCTATCAGGTGATAAAATCAAGCGTGTTTGAGGATTTGCCATGGTTTTTTCGTAGGCCTCCATAGAGCGAATGAATGAGTAAAACTCTTTGTCCACATTGAAGGCTTTGGCGTAAGTTTTAATGGCTTGTTCGTCGCCTTGGCCACGGATGATTTGTGCATCACGTTCAGCTTCAGCAAGGATGATTGTGCGCTCTTTTTCTGCTTTTGAGGTTATTTCTAAGGCTTGCTCTTTCCCTTTGGATCGGCGCTCTGTTGCACGTTCGTTCAGCTCCGAGTTCATTTGTTTCACTGTTGAGGCGAGCAACTTCGGTGTCAGGTCCGCACGAACGATACGCACGTCAACAAGGTCTATTCCGAGTTTATCTTGCTGGATTTTAGTACCTACACGCGAACGAATTTTTGCCATGATTTCTGTACGCTCTTTGGACAAAATTTGTGGGAGTGTGGTCTCACCCAATACGGAGCGGGTGGATTCGTTTAATATGGCTTCTAGACGTATGTTTGCATTCCGGACATTTGTCAGCGTTTTGAGAAATTGAAGGGGATCGACGATACGGTAACGTGCGAAGGTGTCGACGATAATGGGTTCACCACTTACGCTTTCAATGCCTGGACGGTCTTCTTCTGTATTTTCTTCTTCTGCACTCGTATCTTGCTTTTTCGCGATATTTGCGCTCGAGATAACAACTTGTTCGGGGCGTGGATCGATTGAGAGAATACGACGGTCAAAATAGCGGACATTTTGTACAAACGGGGTTTTGTAGTGTATGCCTGGTCCGCGTGGCTCTCCTTTTGGCTGGCCAAGTTGTAGGACGATGGCTTGCTCCGTTTCATCGACGATGAAGAATGATTGTGAGCCGACAAGAAGGGCTATGGCCAATACGATAAATAAGATAACGACTTTGGTGTTCATGATATTTGCTTTCTTATTTCTTATTTTGAAGTTCGTTGAGCGGGAGGTAAGGCACTACGCCGCCTGATCCTGCACTACTATCGATTATGATCTTCTCGGCGTTAAAGAGCACGCTTTCCATTGTTTCGATGAAAATACGCTCTTTGGTTACATCTTTGCCGCTTAAGTATGCTTTGTAAACAGAGCGGAAGCGGTCTGCGTCCCCTGTAGCCTGTGCGATTTTGGATTGTTTGTACCCCTCTGCTTTTTGAAGGAGTTTGGATGCTTCGCCGCGGGCAACGGGAAGAATTTCTTCACGGTAGGCGCGGGCGATGTTTTGTGTGTTTTCAGCATCCTGAAGCGCAGACTGAACGTCTTGAAAGGCGCTTTGGACGTTTGGGTGAACCTCTGCTTTTTTGATCAGTACCTGTTTGATGTTTACGCCTGAGTTATACTCATCAAGATTTTCTTGAATGATTTCTTTTACGCGTGTGGCGATGGCATCACGGCCTGTTGTTATGATTGGGAACATCTCTGTCTGACCCACAACTTCGCGTATGGCACTTTCAGTCACTTTTTTAATTGTGTTTTCTTGATCCTCAATTTCGAAGAGATAATCTTTTGCCGATTTGATGTCCCATTGAATTGTCATTGTGAGATCAACGATGTTTCGGTCTGCTGTGAGCATGAGGCTTTCGTCGGGCACTGTGAAAGAGCCTCTGCTGTTCCCTTGTTTGTTCATGCTTTCGGCGACACCGATTGTCATGCTTCGTTGTTCGTTGACGTTGACTTTATTAATACTCTCGATTGGGGCAGGGAAGTGATAGCCCAAACCTTCTGTGTCTTGGGTCGAGGAATATGCGCCGAAACGTTGAATGACGCCATGTTCGCCTGGGTTGATTATGTGAAATCCGCTGGCGAGCCAAAGGAGGATAGCGCCAGCGATGAGGAGAATAATAAATAAGCCGCTATTCATATTGCCTGGAAGAGCTTCACGCAGATTATTTTGGGCATTTTTTATCAAATCATCTAAATCTTTTGGTTCGTTGCCACGGCCACCACCTCCAGAGCCGTTTGATGATCCCCATGGATTATTTTGTCCCTTGTTGCCGCGCGATTTTTTGCCGTCGCCCCAAGGGTTTTTTCTGCCACCTTTATTATTGTCATCTGACATCATTTATCACTTCTGTTATTGCGTATTGATAAGCGATACAATATCCCTTTGTATTGATAAAGCAAGTATTTCACGATTAAAAAGCGGTAAGGTTTATGGATAAAGATAAGTTGGAAGCCTACATAAGGGATCTTATTGGTCAGGATTTTAAGTTTTCTTTGCAAATAGGGGCTGATTATGCCGTGATTGTTGTTATTGAAGTTGATCCTAAGCAAGGCAGCGAGCTTGAAGATATGCGTCAAAATGTTGAGCGTGAACTTCGTGCTTATGAACGTGTTTCAAGGGCTTCCGTGATTTTGACGGCGCAGCGCGAGGCAAAAAAGGGTCAAAGGCGTAATTCTGACCCGCATGGCATGGATAAGAATCCACCTGTTGATGTGCCTGCGAAGCATATTATTGTTGTGGCATCTGGTAAGGGTGGTGTCGGTAAGTCGACGGTTTCTGCGAATTTAGCGGCGGGCTTAGCGGCGCGGGGGTTTAAGGTTGGCTTGCTGGATGCCGATATTTACGGGCCGTCGCAACCTGTTATGATGGGGGATAGCGCTTATAAGCCGATGTTGAATGATAAGAAAAAACTCGTTCCGTTGGAGCGTCATGGGATGAAAATCATGTCGATTGGGTTTATTGCGGATACGGATAAGGCGCTTGTGTGGCGCGGGCCAATGGTGCAAACGGCGTTTTACCAGATGCTCCGTGATGTGGATTGGGCACCTGCGGATGCACCGCTTGATTATCTGATTATTGATTTGCCGCCTGGCACAGGAGACGTACAGTTGACTCTGGCTCAGAAAGTCAAGGTTACGGGCGCGGTGATTGTGTCTACGCCGCAGGATATTGCGTTGATTGATGCGCGGCGCGCGGTGGAGATGTTTACAAAGACGAATGTACCTGTGCTTGGTTTGATTGAGAATATGAGTGCGCATGTTTGTTCTGCTTGCGGGCATGAGGATGCGATTTTTGGACATGGTGGGGCGGAGCAGGAGGCTAAAGCCCTTGGGCTGAAGTTTTTAGGGGCTTTGCCGCTGTCGCGTTCGGTTCGTGAAATGTCGGATGCCGGGACGCCTGTTGTGATTGCTGCGCCTAATAGTGAGGCAGCGAAAATGTTTCGTCAGATTATAAGTGAAATACTTAACTGATAATAGATTGAAATTTGAAACGCTTCAAATCGTTTTATATTATATGCGTCTAAGAGTATCAAAGTTGCATTTGATGTCTAGGTTTGATTTTTTATCGTGTAGAATAGCGGTATCTCTCTCGACTACTATCCAGCCATTAAAATAGTCAGAAGATAGTTTGGCGTTTGTGTCTTCGAAAGTGTCATGCTTTATTTGTGTTTTATAAATTACATCTGCGAATTCTTTAGCTTGTTCGAATATTTGCGCGCCACCGATGATCATAATTTCATCTACACCATCATTTTCTGCTGTTCCTAATGCGTGTTTTATGGCATCGGGAAGATTGTGTTTTACTACAATACCATCTTGCTTAAAGTTTTTGTCTGTAGTTAAGACGATGTTTTCTCTATTTTTTAATGGCTTTCCGATAATACCATTTCCAAGAGATAGAAATGTTTTTCTTCCCATTATTACCGGTTTATTTAAGGTTCTTTTTTTGAAATATTTTAGTTCTTCTGGCATGTGCCAAGGTAGGCCGCCTGAACAACCAATTCCATTATCTTCCGCTTTAGCTACGATTATAGCGATTTCGGGTTTCATTGTTGGATTTCCTTAGTACATTAAAATAAATATAAATTCGAATATGACTGAGTAGTCAATTTATTATCAAAGGTAAAGTGGATTCGTGTCAAATACACTTCTAACCTTTGCGTAAAGTGTTAACATATTTGTACACTATTTGTCATTAAACCGCAACTTTGCCTTTGATGTGGGGGTGGGATTCGTAGCCGACGAGTTCGAAGTCTTCATATTTAAAGTCGAAGATATTCTGAACATGTGGATTAAGATGCATCTCGGGTTTTTTGAACGGTGTGCGGGAGAGTTGTAATTCTGCTTGTTCAATGTGGTTTGAATAGAGATGCGCGTCACCAAGGGTATGGACAAACTCACCGGGTTTCAGGCCTGTGACTTGGGCGACCATTAACGTTAGGAGCGCGTAAGATGCGATATTGAACGGCACGCCGAGGAATATATCTGCGCTGCGTTGGTAGAGCTGGCAGGAGAGTTTCCCGTCTGCGACGTAGAATTGGAAAAAACAGTGACAGGGCGGGAGTGCCATTTTGCCGATTTCGCCGACATTCCAAGAGCATACGATCATGCGGCGGTCGTCAGGGTTGGTTTTTATGCGCTCAATCACGTTTGTGATTTGGTCGATTTTATGCCCGTCAGCCGCGCCCCAGCTGCGCCATTGATGGCCGTATACGGGGCCGAGATTGCCGTCTTCGTCGGCCCATTCGTCCCAGATTCTAACGCCGTTTTCTTTTAGGTATTTGATGTTTGTTTCGCCTGAAAGGAACCAGAGCAGTTCGTGGATTATGGATTTGAGATGACATTTTTTTGTTGTGACCATTGGAAACCCCTCGCTGAGGTCAAAGCGCATTTGATATCCGAACACCGAACGTGTTCCTGTTCCTGTGCGGTCTTCTTTGATTGCTCCGTTATTGAGAACGTGCTGCATTAAATCGAGATATTGTTTCATTCGTCTTGCATATTTTCATCTGGATCGTTGTTATTCGCATCCTAACGTATTGTCATACGCCTCGTCGCTCATGCCTAGCCCAGATAAAGATATGTGCAACGTACGTTTTTATCATGCGAGATTCGCGCGGCGTTGTGAAGTTGTTTTTGACTGGATATTTTGTTTGCGTTATAATATTTTCACATAAAAATTGATTGTGGTGATGAAATGAGTGAAACAAATACTTTAACACTTGATTGGGGTAATGGTGGTGGAACAGACCAGGTTGCTACTAGCCCTGCGACAGCCCCAGTTTCTCTGGTTATGGCTATTGATATCAGCACATCTGTTTCTGATGCAGATTATAATATTCAGCGTGAGGGCACAGCGCTCGCGCTCAGGAATCTTTTTGATAAAATTGTTGAAATGGCTGAATCGGGAACACCTGTGGTGCTAAGTTTTGTTGAATTTAATGATGAAACTCATGTTCGTGTCCCTCCGATGATTTTACGTGATGCTGATGATGTTGAAGCATTAGCGCAACAGATTGAGAAGATGGAGCGCGTTGATCCTGAAGGGACTACTTTAACATCACAAGCTTTGGCGACGGCGACGGATATTCACCGACAGGTTGAGGCACAATATGGGCCACTCTCAAGAAAAGTGACGGATGTGAGTGCGGATGGATTTGGTACATTAATTGGTCGCCGAGATCTTGAGCCTCGTGGTGATGACGATGCTGCTGAATTTGCAAATGCCGCTGCCCAGCGTGACATTGCTACTGCTGAGGGTATTGAAATTAATGGTATTATTATGCCGCAGCACATGCAGGATGTTGGCCGTGCTATAAGGGCTGATGATCCTCAGGCTTTAGAAATGTTGCGCGAAGATAAGTATGGTGAAGGTGGGGGCATTGACCAAGACGAGATTGATCAGTTGCTTCGTGAGCGTCCAGAGTTATTTACAGGTCCTAATTCTTCAATTGCGCTCAATGAGGCTTACTATCGACAAAATGTCGTTAATGGTTTTACGGTGCGTGCGGCGAATGCGGAGGCGTATGGTGAAACTTTACAGATGAAGTTGGAACGTGAGTTGTTGATTGGGCAAAATGATATGCAGGGTATTGGTGGCCCACAGCTTGGTGGCACTGACGGAGTAGCGGTCCTTGGGCGCCCGATATAGTCTGACTTTTACAGTTTTGCTGTTTTTCTTTGATTTTTTCTTATTTTGACTTATAATGTTAGGTGCTGGCTTGTTCAGCTATGACATTACACGTTTATACGGAATAAACGTTGCGGACCCGGGGGCGGTACCCGGCGGCTCCACCATTTTTAGTTTTTACGCGGAATTTTCCGCGGGCTGCGGCTGCAGCCTTGGTCTTGGAAAAGATGAAGATTAAGCTAAAGAGCGCGGGGCCGAAATAGGATCGACGCGCGCAATAAAGGTATATTTAACGGTGTCCGGCATTGTTCCGCCGTTACCGGGCTATATTTTAAATGCAAACGATAACTTTGCTAATACAGTAGTTGCAGGAAACGATAACTTCGCTCCTGTTAAACTTGCAGCCTAATTTGGCCGCAATATAGACTACGCTTAAATTCCTAAGGATTTAGCATTCTTAGGTGGGGGTTGGCGGCACCTCGCAACAGAACGTCGCCACTTTTTTATGCTCACATCATATGGAGTTTATTGTGAGTTTTATGGCTGGCGCAGACGCTGATGTGGATCTCAATTGCCCCGAAGATATTGAAATGGTGATATTGCCCCGCACGGGTGATATTGGCAATTTTGATGTTCATCGTGCGTTGCCTTTTAGTAAAAAACGTATGGTTGGCCCCTTTATATTCTGGGATCAAATGGGGCCTGGGGAATTTCTAACAGGGCAGGGCGTTGATGTGCGCCCGCATCCTCATATTGGTTTATCTACGGTGACGTATCTTTTTGACGGTTCAATGGATCATAGAGATTCTTTGGGCAATGATATGCGCATTGTTCCGGGTGATGTGAATCTCATGACGGCAGGTCATGGCATTGTGCATTCTGAGCGTACTGGTCAGGATGTTCGTGCGCAGCCTTCAACGTTATTTGGGATTCAAAGCTGGATTGCTTCGCCGAAAACTCATGAGGCGGGGGCTCCTGGTTTTGTTCATGTTGCGGATTCTGATTTGCCTGTGTTTGACGATAACGGCCTCAGGGGGCGCCTAATTTTGGGTGAATTTGATGGCCTGAAATCGCCTGCACAGACACAGTGGGATACGTTGTATGTTGAAAGTTTTGTTGATGTAGGTAAGGTTATCCACATTCCGAAATTAACCGAAGAGCGTGCGCTTTATGTTGTGAAAGGGCGTGTGGAGATTGGCGGATGTGATTACGCGCCGCAACAGATGTTGGTCTTGAGCCCAGGGCATGATGTTAGTGTTAAGGCGTTGGATGATGTTCATCTTATGATCCTTGGTGGGGCGGCGATGGATGGGCCGCGTTATATTTGGTGGAATTTTGTGTCCTCGGATGTTGATCAGATTCGGGAAGCGGCGGTGAGGTGGCGTGCGGGGTCGTTTGCCAGAGTTTCTGGTGATGCTGAATTTATTCCGTTGCCAGATATGCCGTTTCCAAAAGGATAGTTTTATGG
>CAYGSA010000068.1:0-9862 GCA_964352375.1 uncultured Micavibrio sp. | reverse complement strand
CAAGCATACGACGCAATGCCACAGCGGGGTAACGCGTAGCAAGCAACCCAAGCATATTAACCTTCACATCGACATTCTTAGGCTCAAGCTCCGAGACAAGTTCATACATTCCCATAGCCTCATCAAAACGACCAAGCCGCTGCAAAGCAACAGCGCGCCCCATAGCAACACGAGAATCCCTTTTATTCTCGGCATGCAACACATCAAAAAGCTGCAAGGCAGAGTCATAACGACCCAAATTGAGCGCACGCTCAGCCGACACAACCTGTGCCTCACGACTATCAGATGTATGATTTTGCCGCACAATAATAAATTTAGACGCAGGCTGCACAGAAGGATTAACCGTATTAGGACCTTGCTTCGCTTGCTCACCTTGTGGAACCAACTGACTTGCGTCAAAAAAATCCTCCTCTTCCTCAGAGGCGGAAGCTGACGGAGCCGAAATTGAGCGCCCCACATCACCATCATCCTGCGCCTTTGCTATTTGCACAAAAGCAACAAAAAGAAGAATACAAGCAGCCAATACATAGAATCGTAGATGAAGAGAAAACGCGAACATAAAAATATCTTTCGATGAATAATTACACGGAATGTGCACAAGAACTGAAGAAGTCAAAACGAATCAAATCATTAAAAACTCATACAATGATATCATGCAACTTTCTTTTTATCAATAAATTCAAGGAAAGCATGTTCAAGATATTGTTTTTGTGTTTTATTCTTCAGCTCAGCAGGCGTTCCAATAAAGCGAATTTGCCCCTCATGAAGCAAAGCAACCCGATCACATATCTCATCCATATCAGCAAGAACATGAGAGCTTAAAAAAATCGTGCGATCCTCTCGTTTGCTATCGCAAATCATATCCTTCACACGCGAACGCGCCAGCGGATCAAGACCACTCATCGGCTCATCCAAAATAAACAAAGAGCTCCGTGTTAACAAAGTCCCCATCAACCCCAACTTCTGACGCATACCCTTAGAATACGTCTGAACACGACGTTTTAATGCGTCACGATCAAGCGCCAAGCGATCCGCCGCACCATACATTTCATCTTGATTAAAATCACGCCCGTACAGAGATAACGAAAATTTCAAAAACTCCATACCATTCAAGAACCATGGAGGCTCAAACTTTTCTGGTAAATAACTGACCCGGGACTTTGCGGCCTTATCTGTTTGTTTTTGACCATGAATAAAAATCTCTCCAGAGTCCTGGCGCCGCAAACCTAAAATAGATTTGATCATAGTGGTTTTGCCGGCACCATTAAGCCCCATAAGCCCAAAGATTTCACCAGGCTTCACACTAAGATCAATCGATTCAATTGCAGTCTTACCCGCATAAGCAACAGAAACATTATTCAAAACAAGGGAATCTTGACGCATATCACTCACCAGTTAAAAATATCCTGGCATCCAGATTAAATCTTTGATGCGCACGCAACCTGATAGGAAAAACATTATTCGTTTTCTCATCAAACCATTTTAGCTCTATAAAATCCTTGGACACTTTTAGACTCAACACCTCTTTAGGAATAGCATCAGGAGTTACACGCTGCTCATTAAGCCAAATAGTCCAATCTTTTTTGCTATTATAAACAATTCCACCAAGCGAAACCTCACGAATATAAACAATCTCAGAATCATACACATCACCACGATCAATAGCATCCATCTCCTTCTGAGACAAAGGTCGAACAGAACCATTCCTCAAACGATCCCCCTTCGCCCCCTGAATAGACTGGTGTTGCCAATAAGTAAAGAAAAGCGACGGTATCTTACTTAAATCGAATGTTTTTTTAATAGGTTCAAACTCAGGAACTGCGACAACATCCACCTCTTCCTCAACCAGATCAATAGAATCCTGAGAATAAGAGGCTCCCCCATTCACCAAAAACAAACTACTTAGAATAAGTAATGATAAAACTCGACAAAGAAATTTATAGTTCATAAAATACCCTAACGATTAATCCGTTATTACTTGATTTTCTGGAATAAGCGTACTCCAAGATGCCGTCAAACTCGCTCCAACAAGGGGCAAATTTCTCCCGCTTGCTATCCCACGCAAAACAGCAGCATTCACATCCTTAGTTCTGTTAATCGACACTTTATCAATCGTAATATCACCAGGAAAATCACGCTGCAAAAGATCCATGTAACGATAAATATCAGAATCATCAAACGCCTCAATATTAACTGTAATAACACTAGTTAATATCTTGTACTTAACCTTTGAAACACCATAATCATCGCTTGTCACACCAGGCGTCACATTCGCAAGCGCAGAAAAAACGCCCGATCTCTCTCGAACATCGCGAAACAATTCCTTAGCGTCGCTGCGTACTTGTCGAGAAAAATATCCCTCCTTTTTCAGAGCATCAAATCGACCTTGCTGCTTTTCCAAAATCTCAAATTCGACTTGCATGCGACCAAGCTCAGCATGCGCACGGCTTACCTGCTGCTCCATATTTCTAAGCGTATTCTTGGCAAGATCACTTTCAGGCACAACATATAAATAGGTCAATAAAGCCAAAGCTGTATTCAACAAAATAAGCAACGCCAAAATCATTAAACGTTTTAAACCTATGACTTCAATCATTTCAACAATGGCCCCTCTATTAAAATCTCCGCAATATAATCTTGTGAAGCTGCTTTGGATTTTACATCACGACTTTCAACCACCAAAGCTTCACTATATTCATAATCCTCAAGAAATTTTATAACCTCCACAACATGATCAGGCAAAAGCCCTTGCAATCTATTTTGCAAATCACGCACCTCTTGATTACCCTCTTTAGCATTAGAGTCACTCGGAAAGGTCATTTGCATAGTCGCAGTAAACTGAGGCACCGCCTTACCTAATCCGAAAACAGCTTTAGCTCCCCCCGCACTCTCACGTCCGATATGAATTTTATCAATCCTAAGATTACGCCCCAAGGATTTCCCGATCCCCTCAAACAATCCGAAAAAATCTATATGACGTGCAGTCAGTTTTTCGTGCACATCAAGTGCCACTTGTATAAGTTGAATATCAAATCCCAAATCATTTTTTCTTTGTATTTCTTTTTCAAGTTGAAGCTGCAACTGAGCTCTCTTTATATCATCAGCCGTAAACACCGCATTCGAAAAAGATAAAGTCTGACCATAATCAAACAATTGATACCCCAAAAATAACGCCGAGAGAACCAAGAGCGCCGAAGCTAAACCTGCCCCTTGCCGCGGCTTAGAAACACTATCAATCTGCTGCGCACGCATCGGAAGGGTAAATTTGTTCTTACGCCCAATCCACCCTGCATGCAGTGCATCTGCATGATAAGATGTATCTTGATGAGCAAAAGGAAGCCCAAGTTTTTTAAAGGCTTCCTCAGAGGTTATAGAATAAAAACCACAATCCTCTTTAATCAACTCAGACACGATATCACCCGTCGTAACATCAGAGACCAAAATAATATTAAGGCCATCATTATGATCAAACCCAAAACGAGAAAGATAGCTCATAGTCGCCTGAAACTCTTGGTAAACTTCATTTGACCAAAGAACAGGATCGTCATCAGTCTCAACAATTGGCGTCATACGCGTGAGTGCAAGCTCACCATTCTTCGTAACAATCTGACGCAAACCACCCCCTTGGTGCTGCCCAATAAAAATAGTCCATTTAGCCTTCTTCTCAACCTTAGGCACCAATTTATCCGAAAGCTTTTTAATCATATCAGCCGCTTCAATCGGCAAAAGACAAAGGCCGGCAAGAGGCGCTAAAGAGCGAACAGCCGCCTCCATCGTCTTTTTAAAAGCCTCAGTTGCAGGAACAGCAGCAAAAAGACACACAGTTGAAGCAACGCTATCCTTTGTTTTCGCGCTCTTCTCCTTCAAAGGAAGAGCCGCACGCACAGGGTAATTAGGAAAAGCAACCTCAAGCTTACGTTTCACAATACTGCTTTTATCCATTATCCCAACGTTAGGAACACGCTCTTTACGATAATGCTGTTCAACCATGTCATTAACAATAAGAACAGGCTTCGCCCCACACTCTTTTGAAATAATAACTGCAACATTATCTTCAAAATTTTCGGCGCCCCATGGAACCGCTTCAATCATTTTAACAGAACGCCCACTAACTGAGTAAATGAACAAGGCATCATCTGACACCATAAGAACAGTTCTAGAAGCTGCAAGAAACGATAAAGACATTAATAAAAATACCTAACTTATTAAAAGACCGAGAAAACCTATATTATTCCGTAATAGTACCCAAATTCATATAAATTGGCCCCAAAGATCCGGCTGCTATCCACACGATGATCAACGCAAGAACAAGTGTCAAAGCAGGTTGGATCATCTCAATTAAACCATCTATAGCTTCATCAACATCCTTCGTATAAAACTCTGAAACCTGAGAAAGCACAGAAGACAAATTACCAGATCCCTCACCAATCTTTAACATTCTTACCACCATACTCGGAAATTCTCCAGAGGCATTCAAGGCATCCGACAAAGGACTCCCTGATTTAACATACTGCTCAACCGCCTTCATCGCATCGATAAGAACAAGATTACTAACCGTTCCGCGCGCGGCATGAAGAGATTTAAGCACATCAATTCCACTCGAAAACAATGAACTAAAAGTTTGTGCATAACGCGCAATTGTAATTTTACGAATAATCGTCCCAATGATCGGCATGTTCAAAAAAACAGAATCAAAGCGATAAGCCATGGACTCCGAAGAGCGCCTCAACAAAATATAGACAACAACCAAAATCGCAGGAATGCCAAAAAATATAATTGTTCCATATATAGGGATACCCAGAACATGAAACTGCGGCTGAATAAAGAAATTAGATGTCGCAATAAGCCAAATCGTAAACCACGGCAATTCAACATCAAGATATTTTAAAAACCCAACAATTTGTGGGACAACCTGACTCATCATAAACCAAATTGTAAAAAGCACGACCACACTGACAATCATTGGATAACGTGTTGCCTTTTTAATCTTTGAATTCATCGCATCCACCCATTTCAGATAGTGCTCTAATTGTTTATAAGAAGACGGCATATCCCCGTTCTCCTCACCAGCCTTAATCAAAGAAATGTAAAGCGCTTTAAAAATCTTCGGATGCTTCTCCATAGCCTCAGAAAGAGACGAACCATCCCGGACATCCCGATAGATTTCACTCATAATATCGCGCATCTGGTCATTTTCAGACCCATCACGAATATCCGAAAGCGCATCCAACATGGGTACGCCCGCACTCTCCATCTGCTCCATATTAATAAAGAACTGAATAAGATCTCTAATCTTGATTTTATTAAGAGTAAGACCAAAAGCCCCACCTGATTTTTTACTCAATGCCCGACATTGCACAAGCTCAAGCCCAGCAGACCCAAGCTGGTTGTGAAGGTCAACTTCATTAATTGCAGAAATCGTCCCCCGAACAGGTCGCCCTCTTACATTAATAGCTCTGTATTTATAGCGTTCGATTGCTCGATCCCCTTATAATAGTCATTTTCTTAAATCCACAACTTTTGAGATAGCGCTCAAATCAGTCACACCATCAAGAACCTTAAGAATGCCATCATCCTTCATACTTTTAAACCCCTTACTGATAGCCAAATTCTTAAGCTCTGCCTTAGACTCATTGCGCGCAACCACTTCATCTAAATCCTCATCAAATAATAAAATTTCAACCAATGCCACACGGCCCTTATACCCTTTTCCCGCACACTGGTCACATCCATCAGGGTTAACCTTAAAAATCTTGGGCGGATTTTGAATATCCACCCCCATAGTTTCGCACTCATCCGCACTCGCAACATGCTCCTGCTTGCAATTGGTACACAAACGGCGGGCCAAACGTTGCGCAAAAACAGCAATAATAGCACCAGAAAGCATCCCTGGCTTCATACCCAAATCAAGAAGACGAGGAATCGCACCAAAAGAATCATTCGTATGCAAAGACGTAAAAACCTGATGCCCCGTCATAGCTGCCTTCAGAGCCATCTCAGCCGTTGTCTTATCACGCACCTCACCAACAAAAATAATATCCGGATCTTGCCTGAGCAAGGCTTTAATACCATCCGCAAATTCAAGAATACCCTCACGAACATGCGTTTGACGGATCATCGGCAATGAATATTCAACGGGATCTTCCAAAGTTTGAATATTCACCTCAACATCATTAATCTCATTCAACATAGAGTAAAGCGAAGTCGTCTTGCCGCTCCCCGTTGGACCAGTCACAATAATAATACCCTCAGGCTTTTTATACGCACTCTGAATTTTCTGCATATTTTCTTCACTAAAGCCAAGCGCATCCAAAGGCATAATACTCGAACTCTTGTCAAGAACACGCAAAACAATATTTTCACCATTAACCGTAGGCAGAGAAGAAACACGAAAATCTGCCTCACGACCTCCAATATTCAGATTAAAGCGCCCATCTTGCGGGCTGAGTTTATCCGCAATATTCATCTCGGACATAATCTTGATACGCTGTGAAATACCATTCCAATGCTGCTTATGCAAAATTTGCGCCGTATATAAAACACCATCCAGGCGATAGCGCAACCGCACAAAATTCTCCTCTGGCTCAAAGTGCAAATCAGATACACCAAGCTTGACCGCATCAAAAACAAGTGCATTCACCAAACGGACAATAGGATGAGAAAACGCCTCCCTCTCATTCAGCGCCGCGACATCTTTCTGCTCTTTCCCCTCCTCCAGCTCAGCCATAATCCCCTTAATAGAACTGGCATAACCATAAGACGCATCAATCGCATCAGAGATAATCGAAGACGTCGTAACCATCGGCTTAATTTGAAGGTTTTTACGCGGCAAAAAGCGGCGCAAAGTATCCAAAGCGACGACATCATACGGATCAGACATCGCAACATATATATTCTCTTTATCAATTGAAATTGGAAGCATCTGCTGTTGCTGAGCCACTGACTTCTCGATCAAAGCCAAAGCCTCGGAATCGACAATCGTATTACGCGGATCGAAAACGCCAAAACCAGAGCTCTCCGCTAGGAATAATGTGAGCGCATCTTCTTCAATAAATTGAAGTTCAACAAGAATCTCCCCAAGCATTTTGCCAGAAATTTTCTTTTCTTGCAAAGCGACATTAAGCTGGTCTTCAGTGATAAGCCCCATGGAAACCATGCGCTCACCAATACGACCCCTTCCAGATTGACCATCCTCATCCGCTTGACCACGAGCCCTCAACGTCCCACCCATAGAGCGCACTTCAGTTCCAGTAGGCTCATGATCGACACCTTCTGGTATCAACTCAGCATCAAGGGCCTCTTCAACGATAATATTTTGCCCATCATCATGATCAACTAAACGATCATCCATAAAAAAACTATCATCAACGTCATCATCGGAAGGCAGAACATGATCATCCTGCCTACTGCCATCATGATTTAGCTCCCCAAAGGGAGTATCAAGCTCATCTTCATCTAAAATAACCAGCTCTATTTCATCCATAGTATTAGCAACCAAAACCCATCTTTAAGGACAAATTCAACAATAAATATAAAAAAAACGCAGAGAAGTTAGACAGTGCTCAAGACTGATTATTACTTTTATCAACAAAAGGTTAAAATTCCAATAAAGTTCAGCAGAAATGCTCAAGATAAAAGAAACATGCAAAAAAGGCGCACGAAAAATAGTACGCCTTTTTTAGAATTTTAGCTATGCAAAAAATTATTCTGCGGCAACCGCAAATTTATTTTCCTTACGTGGCCACTCACGGAACTGCATGACAGATTCATCAATACCACATACCGTAGCTGAAATGCGGGCACAAACAAGGTATGGATCAGAATTCGCACCCGGGCGACGATCTTCAAAATAGCCATACCCCTTCTGCGCAACAAGCTGAGGAATACGGATCGAACACCCACGATCGGCCGTACCTGCTTTGAACGTATTAATATCACATGTCTCGTGATGTCCTGTTAATCGACGATCAAGCGCATGACCATAAAGCTTGATATGCTCTTGATGCTTCGTACTAAGAGCTTTAACAGCAGCATCAATCGCATCCTTACCCTTGGATTTATCACGCGTGTCTTTCGTCGAGAAGTTTGTATGCATACCAGCACCATTCCAATCACCTGTCACAGGTTTGTTATGAATAGAAACAGTCACGCCATAATCTTCTGCAATTCTATAAAGCAACCAACGTGCAATCCATGTATGATCAGACGCAGTCAATACATCATTTGCTTCTTTGTTGTCACCACGATAGCCGATTTGAAATTCCCACTGACCCGGCATAACTTCTGCGTTAATACCATAGAACAAGAGACCAATATCCAAACACGCTTGCGCATGCTCTTCAACAATTTCACGCCCATATGCCTCATCAGCACCCACGCCGCAATAATATGGACCCTGAGGACCAGGAAACCCTTGCTCTGGCCAACCAAGAGGCTGACGACCTTTGAACATTGTATATTCTTGTTCAAAACCCGCCCAAGGCTCTTGCTCTGCCGCACCAGCATCAAGTACTGCGCGAAGCTGTGCACGCGAATTTGATTCATGCGGTGTGCCGTCGGGGTTCAAAACCTCGGTCATAACAAGGTAATTACCTTCACCGCGAATCGGATCCGTAACAAAAGAAACAGGCTTCAAAATACAATCAGAGTCATCACCACTCGCCTGATTAGTTGAAGAACCATCAAAACTCCACTCTGGAAAATCTTCGATAGTAGGATTAGAACCAGCGTCCACAACGCGGGCTTTAGAACGGACCTGGCGCGTCGGAACAGCACCATCAAGCCAAATATATTCAGCTAAAGTAAATTTAGACATCGAGGGAAATCTCCTTGTTCAATATGTGTAAGACAACCAAAAACTGGCATATCACCTATAAAAAAGCAAGATTTTTAAAGAGCAAAACGAAAATAATTTGCAAAAAACACATGATAGCCATGCACAAAAAGCATGGGCAACATCTAAGTATCTAGAAAGCTTCGTAATTTCCGCGAACGACTAGGATGTTTCAGTTTTCTAAGAGCCTTCGCCTCAATCTGACGAATACGTTCACGCGTCACATTAAATTGCTGCCCCACCTCTTCCAAAGTATGGTCAGTATTCATACCAATCCCAAAACGCATCCGCAAAACACGTTCTTCGCGCGGCGTCAACGACGCAAGAACACGCGTCGTCGTCTCCCGCAAATTCGAGTGAATAGCACTCTCAACAGGCAAAATCGCATTCTTATCTTCAATGAAATCACCAAGCGATGAATCTTCCTCATCCCCAATCGGCGTTTCAAGCGACACAGGCTCTTTCGCAATTTTCAAAACCTTACGCACTTTGTCTAAGGGCATATGCAGACGCTCCGCAAGTTCTTCAGGTGTAGGCTCGCGACCAATCTCATGCATCATCTGACGTGATGTCCGCACAAGCTTGTTAATCGTCTCAATCATATGAACAGGAATACGAATCGTCCGCGCCTGATCCGCGATCGAACGCGTAATCGCCTGACGAATCCACCATGTCGCATAAGTCGAGAATTTGTAACCACGGCGATACTCAAACTTATCAACCGCCTTCATCAAACCAATATTACCTTCTTGAATCAAATCAAGGAACTGCAATCCACGGTTCGTATATTTCTTCGCAATCGAAATCACAAGGCGTAAATTCGCCTCAACCATTTCTTTCTTCGCACGTCCAGCCTCTTTTTCGCCCTTCTGGACTTTCCCTACGATACGTCTCCATTCGGAAATTGGAAGCATACATTCTTCAGAGATCATCGCAATCTGATCTCGCATCTTTTGAACTTGCTCTCCATGCATTTCAACAAAAGCAGCCAAGCCCTTACCTTTGAGTATAGAGACATGTTCAAGCCAA
>CAYGSA010000067.1:0-9877 GCA_964352375.1 uncultured Micavibrio sp. | reverse complement strand
AAAATCGCAGCAATTGTATTATGGTGGATTTAATGAGTCCTGAGCCTAGTTATCTTCTACAGCCCCTTTTTTTATGTGGCAATATTATTAAAAATAGACTATCTATTCCCATATAAAATTTGAAAAAGTGGAATATTTGACATATAGTATAATTTCATGGCACTATATCATACGAAATTGGAAAGGGCAGATTAATGAGCATAATTAATTCAACATTAAATGAAAATTTAGCTCTGGGGTGTGGTTGTTCAATGTGTATGGGTGGGACAGATCTTTTTTTCCCACCTGTTTCATCAGAAAGCTCATCGAGCTCCAGTTCTTCTTTGCCGGTGGCTGAGCATGAGTATATTGGGTATTCGACAGATGGTTTAAATGATGATGACCAAGGAGTCGATGCATTAATTAGAGGTTTTAAGTGGCTCAATAACGATCTTACATATAGTTTTCCAGATCAGCAGAGTGATTATGGTTCAAATTATGCGGATCAAGCTGTTAATACTTTTTTTGAATTTACCGAACAACAAAAAATTGCTGCTCGTGTGACTTTTAGTTATTATGAATCCGTGTCCCAACTAAATTTTACGGAAATTTCGGGGGTTGATGATGGGCATGCAATACTTCGCTTGGCAAATAGTGAGTATCCAAACACAGCTTATGCTTATTATCCTTTTTCCAGCGATAGAGCAGGTGATTCTTGGTACGGCACAAATGACAATTATGTTGATGCTTATGTGGGCACCTACGCTTTTCATACGATTATGCATGAAATTGGTCATAATGTTGGACTTAAACATGGCCAAGATACTGGTCAAGGCGGTGCAATACCATATGACACAGACTCAATGGAATACTCGATCATGACATATAGGTCATATGTCGGTGATAATAATAGCGGCTACAATAATGCCAGCGATTCCTATGCACAATCACTTATGATGTATGACATTGCTGCAGTTCAGCGCTTATACGGAGCAAACTTCCAAACGAACTCAGGAAATACAACGTATACATTTTCGGATACAACAGGGATAATGTATGTCGATGGTCAATCATCTCTTGAATTTGGGCAAACCAAGGTCGGTAACAAAATCTTCAGAACGATCTGGGACGGTGACGGTAATGACACGTATGACTTCTCAAATTATAACAGAGACCTGATTGTTGATTTAGCGCCTGGCGGTTATGTTGATCTGGATACTAATGGTTTGGCTCAGCGAGCAATACTGGGTGCTGGAGAATACGCGAGGGGCCATATATTTAATGCTCTACAGCATGAAGGAGATATACGATCACTTATAGAGAACGCAAATGGTGGTTTTGGTGATGATATATTAATTGGCAATCAAGTTTCGAATATATTGAAGGGCAACGATGGCGATGACACCATAAATGGCGGCGATGGTGATGATCGTCTGAATGGTGGCGCTGGCAGTGACATTCTCAACGGCGATGCAGGCAGTGATACCGTTTATGCTGGAGCTGGTGATGATATTGTTGATGGTGGCGACGGCGATGATGAACTTATCGGTGATGCTGGTGATGACACCTTATTGGGCGGTGATGGGAATGACATACTGCGCGGCGGTGATGGTTTTGACATTATTTACGGCGATGCCGGTGATGATACAGCGTTCGGTGGAAACGATAATGACATTATTTACGGTGGGTCAGGCAATGATATGCTCAGCGGCAGTGGCGGCGACGATTTAATCTATGGCGAAGCTGGCAATGATACACTTGTCGGAGATACTGGCATAGACCAACTCTGGGGTGGCACTGGCGAGGATCTATTACGCGGTGGCGGTGGTAATGACAGTCTATATGGCGGCGATGACAACGACACCATTTTCGGTGGATCAGGTGAGGATATCATTGAAGGCGGCAACGGCGATGATCTTCTAGAAGGCAACGCTCAGGCAGACCATATTGAGGGCGGCGCTGGCAACGATATTCTCAGAGGAGGCGACGGATTCGATGCCCTTTATGGTGATGCCGGGGATGATATTCTAGCAGGTGGAAACGGCAATGACATTCTTGTTGGCGGCTTAGGCGTTGATACGCTTCGCGGCCAGGCACAAAGTGATACATTCGTGTTCAATGATTTCTTGGACTCTACGTTTTCTGCGTCTGACTTGATTGATGGTATTGACGGCATCGGTGTTTCCGGCGGCGATATTATCGACCTTTCCGGCATAGATGCTGATGAAACCACATCAGGAAATAATGCATTCACCTTCTTGGGATTACAAACAACATCGGATGCCCTCACATTTGGTGCAGGCGCGCTTTGGGTAGAGAATGTTGGAACGCAAACCCACCTCTATGGTAATGTGAATGGTGATTCAAACATTGAATTTGCCCTGCGCATTAATGATGGAAGCACCATAAGTGCAGCAGACTACACGCAAAATGACTTTATTGTTTGATAAAAGGCCTTGTCAGATCAGCTTGTTTTTTGCTGATCTGATGTTTTGTGTTAATGAGCAAAATAGATACTTCCTATTCCTAAAAGTAGTTGGTCCTGCAGCTTAAAAATGCAATCTGTAAAAATTAAAATAAACTAAGTATTGTATTATTCATATTATATAATATATGTACATAATAAAAATTTTACAGAGGAAAAAATTATGGGTACATTTTATATAGATAGCAATCAATTTCGTTACTGGGGAGGTTCCGGAGACGATACGTATGTTTATCGTAATTACACAGGCAAAACTTATGGTCTGGCAACGAATATAAATGTTACCTATCTTTCTGGAGATAGTGGCTATGACACATTTTTATTTCAAGGAAATCAGCAATATGCACAAGACTTAAACGTTTTTTATACACAGCATATCACAGGAATAGACAAAATAGTTTACACGGCTCCATATTCATTGCGTGACGGAGCCATTGAATTGCGTGATGGTATTGTTTCAAGACCACCAATAATTGATTTAGCAAACACTGAAATTGTTAATACAGAAGTTTTTAATAGTACAACCAATACGACGGTTACTAAATTTTTAACAACAATTAGGGGATCTGAAAATAGTGATCGTATTATCAACTCACTTTACACGACGAATACAATTAATCAAATCGAAGGTAGAGACGGGCATGATAGAATCACGGGCGGTGTAATCGATGAAACAATTTCCGGCGGTACTGGGAACGATATAATTGATGGCGGCGATGGTGATGACACAGCCGTTTACCTTGGTAATTTTGCAAATTATTCGATTATAGACAACGGATTAAATCTAACTATTAATGACAATGTCGGTAACGATGGTTTCGATAATTTATACAATGTTGAGATTCTAAAGTTTAGTGATGGAACATACTATACAGCAACCTCTGTTTTTATCGCATTAGGAAGTGATGGTGATTTACTCACAGGGGGAAATGAAGATGATGTTTTACTTGGCGGAGCAGGCAATGACACGATTTATGGTTATGAAGGGGATGATCGCCTGAACGGGAGAGGTGGTAATGACTTTATCTATGGTGGCGACGGCGATGATACCGTTTATGCTGGAGCTGGTGATGATATTGTTGATGGTGGCGACGGCGATGATGAACTTATCGGTGATGCTGGTGATGACACCTTATTGGGCGGTGATGGGAATGACATACTGCGCGGCGGTGATGGTTTTGACATTATTTACGGCGATGCCGGTGATGATACAGCGTTCGGTGGAAACGATAATGACATTATTTACGGTGGGTCAGGCAATGATATGCTCAGCGGCAGTGGCGGCGACGATTTAATCTATGGCGAAGCTGGCAATGATACACTTGTCGGAGATACTGGCATAGACCAACTCTGGGGTGGCACTGGCGAGGATCTATTACGCGGTGGCGGTGGTAATGACAGTCTATATGGCGGCGATGACAACGACACCATTTTCGGTGGATCAGGTGAGGATATCATTGAAGGCGGCAACGGCGATGATCTTCTAGAAGGCAACGCTCAGGCAGACCATATTGAGGGCGGCGCTGGCAACGATATTCTCAGAGGAGGCGACGGATTCGATGCCCTTTATGGTGATGCCGGGGATGATATTCTAGCAGGTGGAAACGGCAATGACATTCTTGTTGGCGGCTTAGGCGTTGATACGCTTCGCGGCCAGGCACAAAGTGATACATTCGTGTTCAATGATTTCTTGGACTCTACGTTTTCTGCGTCTGACTTGATTGATGGTATTGACGGCATCGGTGTTTCCGGCGGCGATATTATCGACCTTTCCGGCATAGATGCTGATGAAACCACATCAGGAAATAATGCATTCACCTTCTTGGGATTACAAACAACATCGGATGCCCTCACATTTGGTGCAGGCGCGCTTTGGGTAGAGAATGTTGGAACGCAAACCCACCTCTATGGTAATGTGAATGGTGATTCAAACATTGAATTTGCCCTGCGCATTAATGATGGAAGCACCATAAGTGCAGCAGACTACACGCAAAATGACTTTATTGTTTGATAAAAGGCCTTGTCAGATCAGCTTGTTTTTTGCTGATCTGATGTTTTGTGTTAATGAGCAAAATAGATACTTCCTATTCCTAAAAGTAGTTGGTCCTGCAGCTTAAAAAGTGGGTTAAGAAACATATGTGCTAATTATCTATGCCAGCCCCATAAGTTTTCCAGTGCCTCCAGAACATTGCCGCTTTTGAGTTTACGTTTTGTAATGATTGCCAAGCATTCACGGCTGTATTCATCAATGATGGTGAGCATCCTAAAACTCCGCACATCCTTCGTACGATCATGCACAAAATCATAAGCCCAGACATGGTTCTTCCAGCTTGGGCGCAGGCGAATGCATGAGCCATCATTAAGCCACAGCCTGCCGCGTTTAGGCTGTTTCATCGTCACTTTCAGCCCCTCGCGCCGCCAGATGCGCGCTATACGTTTATGGTTCACATGCCACCCTTCCGCTTGCAACAGCGCCGTGATGCGCCGATAGCCATAGCGCCCATACTCACCGGCAAGCCTGATAATGGCCTGCGTGAGCGCATCTTCATCTACGCGCTTTATGATGGCGCGCCGCTGCGACGATCGTGATTGCCCGAGTGCTTTGCAAGCCCGGCGCTCCGATACGCCGAGCTTGCTGGTGACGCGGTCCACGCAGTCTTTGCGAGCGGAAGGGCTTAGGGCTTTCCCGACAAAGCCTCCTCAAGGATCAGCTTATCAAGCGTCAGGTTCGATACAGCCTTGCGAAGCCTCAAATTCTCCTGCTCTAAATCCTTGAAACGGCACGCCTGATCGATATTGATCCCGCCATATTCTTTACGCCAACGATAATACGTTTGCTCCGATATGCCGCAAGACCGGACAGCCTGTGCCATTGGCTTTCCTTGGCCGCTATAAATCTCGACCTCACGCAATATTTTAATGATTTGTTCTGCTGTATAGCGTTTGCCTCGGCTCATTATATGTCTCCTTTCATAAAGACTTTATAAACCAAAAACTAACTTATGAAATGGACCTACTTTTGGGGGCTAGGTCACTCCATCGCACAAAACGATTATAAAGCGTCTTGTGCGGCCCATACTCTGATGGAGCATCACGCCATTGAAGACCGCGTTTTAAAACATGGATTATACCACTGATCACACGCAAATCATCCACACGCGGAACCCCATGAGACAGAGGAAAATAAGGCGCAATTGCCTTGAGTTGTTGTTCTGTAAGATAAAATAAATCGCGCATCATAAAATCTCCTTTTAGGAAATTGAATCATATCTCAACGCGTTTGGGAATCCTGAAAATTAATAGGTCCTGAGCCTAAGAAAATGACACAAACCTGATAGATAAGCTATTGAATTATAATGAATTAATTTTTCATAAAATATAGTATTGCATAATGCTTGATATTATGTAATAATTAGATTATAGAGCAGACTACCTGTGGGGAAATATTTAATTAACTTTACTTGTTAAAGGAGTAAGCTCTATGTCCAATGCAAAAATTGCACCTACTTACATTTTAGTAGATAACAGATACATCGGTGGCGCAAGTGATGGCAGCGAAGTCAATCCTTTTGTTGACGTGCAATCAGCTATTGAATATGCGAAAACACTTAGAGCAAGAACTGGAAATAATGAACATATAATAATACAGATTATGGAAGGAAATTCCAATACTGGCACGCCTTATGACGGCTTCACAGTAAATATTTCAAATATTACCCTTCAGGGACATCCGGATAATATTAATCTTCCGCGTTTTGAAACAGAAGCAGACAAAAATGCTGGTGCTATTAAAGGTGTATTTGGAACGATTAATGTTGTTGAACAGAGTAACGTCACCATTGATGGGTTACATGTAAGCGAATCGCACAACATTGGTATCTATGTTTCCGGATCAGATAAGCTGGGGAAAGTGCCTAACCAAGTTTATTCAAATATATCTGTTATCAATAATAAGGTTGAAAACACAGACAGTGCGGGCATTTCAGTGTCTGGAACAAGAATTTTTGAAGATAATCCAATAGATGGCGAGCATTATCTTGAAAATGTTCTGATCCAAAACAATGACGTTAGCCTTACAAATAACACAAATGCAAACACTGAGGCGATTAGCCTTGGTGCCGGAACAAATAATTTTAAAATTATTGATAATATCGTACATGACACGGAACAATATGGTATTGATGTGAAAGTGGGTGCAAAAAATGGGATTATCTCTAACAACCATATCTATAACATTGAAAAATTTGGTATTTATCTAGACTCTGCCAACAGAACAATTGAAAATGTTATCATTGAACACAATCTTATACATAACGTCAGCAACGGAATTGTCTTAGCTCGTGAAACTGAAGATGGAGAAACGCAGGTTGGAGGCGAAGCAAGCAATATCAACGCGAACCTAATCAACATAGACATACAAAATAATACCATTTTTACAACCGAAGCATTTGGAATTTTGGTGTATCGTCACATCAATAAAGACACATTTTCTGGAGGAGAAATTGATGTAAACATACAAGATAACCAAATTTTCGATTGGGGCAGTTTAAGCAAAAGTTCGGATGCTGTTCGCATTTCAAAAAACCTGATAACAGACGATGGCCTTGGGAAAGATAGTGAAGGAAACGAAATTGTAAAAGAGCCATTGGATTCCTTAAGCATTAATGGTCTAAGCATCATAAGCGGCGGGAAACTTAATGAAAGTCTCAATATTGATAGCAATAACCACTTAACAGCTTTTGTCGAAAACACGGAAAAATCAGATACGGCGCCACCTGCCTCAGCAGAATCAGGAGCACTAAATGACCCTTCCTCAGATAATGCGAATCAAGCCATAAGCGGAGCTGCAGGTCATCATATTATATACGGCACATCTGACCACGACACTGTAAAAGGTAGCTCAAACAATGATGTTATGAAAGGTCTTGCAGGTAATGACATTTTATACGGCGGCGATGGTGAAGATACAATGAGAGGACACTGGGGCAATGATATCTTGTTCGGTGGAAATGGTAATGACATCTTATTGGGCGACAAAGGAAATGATATTTTAATCGGAGATACAACAAGCAACGAATTTTTAAAATGGAACATGAGCACAGCCCCTAATCTAATACCCCAGAGTGGAAATGATTTTATGTTTGGTGGGGATGGAAAAGATATCTTGATAGGGCTATCAGGAGATGACGTGCTAAGAGGTGGTAAAGGATCGGATAATCTTTATGGTAATAAGGGGTCTGATAGATTTGTAATACATTCCCCCGATCTTGATGGAAATGTTGATATTATTAAAGACTTCTCATTAGAAGATAAAGACACGCTGGATCTTTCTTATGTTGTATCTGGCTATGATCGATTAAACGATAATATAGATGACTTTGTTCAAATAACAGATGACGGAACACACAGCACTGTTTCCATAAATGTTAATGATGAAAATAACGGTTTTTCTCAAATTTTTATTTTGGAAAATACAACAGGAATAACAGACGCACTAGCTTTAGTTGAGAGTGGTAACATGATTCTTTAAGGGCTGACACCTGTTCTTTGGGAAGAATTGCAGGATCATCCAACAATTGTTTTGATGGTCCTTCGTGATAAATCCGTGTCCATCCTATAAAGAATAACTCAAAATCCCGTTTTGGTATGCAAATTCCATAACATATTCTAATTCCAAGTGCTGTCTCCTTCATGTGCGCCAAGCTGGTCTTCAAACATATCAACACGTTCACCTACGACGTTTGAATTGGCAAAAGTCGCGAGATGAAACACCGCGTCACCTCTATTTAAAAGGGGCAGGGTAACCGCACCAATAATAATACCTGTTCTATCGGCTACAATTTCATACTTTTCACAGCCAAACGGATCGGAGATAACGCCAAGAACACGCCCTTTTTTTACGCGATCCCCAATTCTATTTTTAGCAGATAAAATGCCACTATGCGGCGCACGCAACCAATGGCTAGAGCGCGCAATAAAGACCTCTTTGGCTTTTGGCTTATTTTTAAGAGGAGGGAGCATATCAATAGCGCGCATAACGGATACAACGCCTTGAAGACCACTTTTTATAACTTTTCCATTAAACTTTAACGCCTCTCCACCTTCAAACAAAAGAGTAGGAATTTTTAAGTCTCTAGACGCGCCGCGCAAAGACCCATCGCGCAATTCAGAGTGCAAAACAACGGGAACTCTAAACGCCTCAGCCATAATTTGTGTCTGCGGGTCATCAAGACACGCACGTACCTGTGGCAGGTTGGTTCTGTTAATCGCTGCAGTGTGCAGGTCAATACCATGAGTACATTTTTTAACAATCTCCTTCATAAACGTGTGCGCAAGCTGCCCTGCAAGTGAACCGTTCTTAGCGCCTGGAAAACTACGATTAAGATCGCGGCGGTCAGGCAAATATCGTGACTTCGTGTTAAACCCAAAGACATTAACAATAGGCACAGCAATCAACGTGCCTTTAATACGGTTTAGCGCCTTCATTCCCAAAAGCTGGCGTACAATCTCAACCCCATTAAGCTCATCGCCATGAACAGCGCCACTAACAAACAAAGTGGGGCCATCTTTCTTACCACGAATAACTTCAATCGGAATGTTCATATCCGTGAAATCATAAAGCTTCGCAACATCAATTAGAACGCGTTTGCGCTCCCCAAGTTTTATAGATTGCCCGCCTATAATAAAATCATCTGACATGCCTATCCCTTGCCTTTTGTTTTGTTTGGGCCTTTTTGTGAATCTTTTTCAATATATTTAATAATCGCTCCTGCAACGTCTTTTCCAGTTGCTGTCTCAATGCCTTGAAGCCCGGGCGAGGAGTTGACCTCCAGCACAAGCGGCCCGCGTTTAGAGCGAACAATATCAACACCCGCAACATCCAGCCCCATTACCTTTGCCGCCTTAACGGCCAGCGCACGCTCATCTGGCGTAAGCTTAATAACTGTAGCCGTACCGCCCATATGAAGATTAGACCTAAACTCACCTTCCTTTGCGCTGCGCTGCATGGCTGCTATAACTTTATCGCCAATAACAAAACATCTTATATCTGCGCCGCCTGCCTCTTGTATAAACTCTTGCACAAGAAACTCAGTTTCAAGATCACGAAAGGCATTAATCAAACTTTCGGCTGCTTTATCTGTCTCGGCAAGAAGAACGCCTTTGCCTTGTGTACTGCTAATGACTTTAACAATCAGAGGCGCACCACCTACAAATTCTATTAAATCTTCCGTGGCATCCGCGCGGTTTGCATATCCTGTGATAGGCATTCCAATATGCTTACGCGCTAAAAGCTGATGCGCCCGAAGCTTGTCACGTGAACGCGTAATCGCAATAGACTCGTTAATCGAATAGACATTAGAGGTGGTCCTACTTTGTTGGACAGGGTGTTAAGCTACTTTTTATGACCACCTC
>CAYGSA010000066.1:0-10103 GCA_964352375.1 uncultured Micavibrio sp. | reverse complement strand
GTGAAATGATCGAAGTCACAGAAACAAAAATCGACATTGATGATGATGGAACAATCAAAATCGCAGCAACAAATGCAGAAGCCATTGAGAAAGCAATCGCAATGATCAAGGCCATCACAGACGAACCAGAAGTCGGCGTTGTCTACACGGGTAAAGTTGTGAAATGCGTTGATTTCGGTGCATTCGTAAACTTCATGGGTGCAAAAGACGGCCTCGTTCACATCTCTGAGCTTGCCGATCACCGCGTTGCAAAAACAACGGATGTAATCAACGAAGGCGACGAAGTCAAAGTTCTGCTGACTGGAATTGATGACCGCGGCAAAGTTAAGCTTTCTCTGAAACGTGTAAACCAAGAAACTGGTGAAATCATCGAAGAAGGCGCCGAAAAGCAAGAAGCGAACGGCTAGTCATTTAAAACATAATAGTAAAAGCCTCTTATTTAACGATAAGGGGCTTTTATGCTAAAATGATAAATATGATAAACAAAGACATGCATCCAGCCAGAAAACTATTCCGCGCTTTCTTACTCGTGGCTTTAGGCATGAGCATAGCATTCTTGGCATTTATTATCTTCCTGCGCGTCTATTACAAAGACAGAGACATGAGCGAATATATGCAAACCCGTATATTTGAGGCTGACGTCATCCAATATCAAGTCACCGCATATTTCAGCAATGATGAAGAAGACATGAGAATAGCAGAACAACTTTTAGAACAAGGTTTCTTTTCAAAAACATATCTCAACGCAGGAATTGCAATGATTGAAAAAAAAGCAAAAACAGGCTATCAACCTGCTATTGATCGTTTAGCTAAATTAGAAAATTTAAGATAATATGCCTCTGAAACTCCCAAAAATCATCGGTCACCGCGGCGCATGCGGCTATGCCCCCGAAAACACCCTGCCGAGCATCCACACCGCCGCCGACCTCGGTATTGACTGGGTAGAACTTGACGTAAAACTAACCAAAGATCAAATCCCCATCATATTCCACGATGAAACGCTCGAACGCACAACAAACCTCAGCGGCAATGTCGCGGATAAAACATGGAAAGAATTACAAGAAGCCGACGCAGGCAGTTGGTACGCCGAAAGCTTCATCGACACCAAAATCCCAACCCTTGAAGACGCAATCGAAGTCCTCATCGAACGCGGATTAGGCCTAAACCTCGAAATCAAACCCTGCCCCGGCCGCGAAGTCGAAACCGCCGAAGTCGCCCTCGACCTGCTCTCCAGCATTTGGGACGATCACGACCGCTTGCTCATTTCATCATTCGAACATGTGTCCCTGGAAACCGCGCTCAATATAGCCACAGACTGGCACCGTGGCCTCCTCATCGGTGATGAATGGCCGGAAAACTGGGAAGACCTCGCAAAATATCTGAACGTCTCAACAATCAATGTGAAGGCGTCAAACGTCTCACGTGAACAAATTGAAGACATCATGGACATGGAAAAACAAATCCTCGCTTACACGGTCAACGACCCCGACCAAGCGCGCACCCTTCAAAGCTGGGGCGTTGATGGATTCTTCTCAGATGTCCCAGATGTGCTTAAAGAAGGCGTGCTGAGTGTGCATTAAAGACTAAACTCGTCCTCATAGTTTCTGTCAGGAACCGCATCCAAAACATCCTTGATATATTCTGGCAAATGCCTATATCCAATATGCTCCAACGCCGCATGAAAAGACGTTTCAGAAAGCAAATCTTTAATTTGAACCTCCGCCAAAGCCTCTTGAGGAGTATCAAAATTAATCAAAGACGAAAAACCGTAAGAAGACGCCCTATTTGGATCAATAAGAGCAACATGCATACCAATAGCATTTAAAACACCCGTCCCATCTTCACCTTTAAAGTTCATAGTACCCGAACGATCTGCAATATATTGGTGCGGATTATCAGACTCTAAGGCCCGGCGCATATGCTCATAATCAGAGATGCGCGGCAACCCAACCATATTAAATTTATCTGGATCCAGCCTGACTGATTCGCCGTCTCTTTCAAGACGTGCAACATTATCTTTCATGATCAAACTCCGCTTTATAGTTTTATGTTTTATAATAGCACGAATACAAATATGTCAAGAAAAACTACCCCGCAAGCGCATCCAAACTCTCATGCGCAGGCATACCCACGGCATTAAAGCCACAATCGACGTAATGCACTTCACCCGTCACAGCCCCCGCCATATCAGAGAGCAAATAAACTCCCGTGCCGCCAAGCTCATCAAGCTCCACAGAACGACGGAGCGGCGATGTAAGCGTATTATACTTAAACGTCTTCCTGGCTCCGCCAATAACCGCACCCGCTAGAGTACGCATCGGCCCAGCAGAAATAGCATTCACACGAATGCCGTCTGGCCCTAAATCAGCAGCCAAATATCGCACAGATGCCTCAAGTGCCGCCTTAGCAACACCCATAACATTATAATTCGGCATAACCTTCTGCGCGCCATAATATGTAAGTGTAACGGCGCTGCCACCTTCATTCATAATATCTTTCGCACGACGCATAACCGACGTAAATGAATAACAAGAAATATGCATAGTATTCAAAAAATTATCGAGCGATGTATCAACATAGCGACCTTGTAGCTCATCTTTGTTCGAATATGCAACCGCATGAATAATGAAATCAATCGAACCCCATTCAGATTTTAACGTCTCAAAGACATTATCAAGATCGTCTTCATTAGAAACATCACAATCAATCAAAATGTTAGAACCAATGCTTTCCGCCAAGGGCTTGACGCGCTTCCCAAACGCATCACCTTGATACGTAAACGCCATCTCAGCGCCCGCCGCATGCAACGCGTTCGCCATACCCCACGCAATAGAGTGATCATTCGCCACTCCCATCACAAGGCCTCTTTTACCCTTCATCAAATCATTCATAATATTTTCCTTAAAACATCTTTCCGCCATTTGGCACACAGTGTGAAGGGTTTAAGAGCACCACTTCATTATCTTCATCGGGCACACCCAAAACCAAAACCTCTGACATAAAAGGCCCAATTTGCCGCGGTTCAAAATTCATGACCGCCATGACCTGACGGCCTATAAGCTCCTCTTTCGAATAATGCACGGTTATCTGTGCGGAGCTTTTCCTATGACCAATCTCTTCACCAAAATCTAATAACAATTTATAAGCTGGCTTTCGCGCTTCGGGAAAATCTTGTACATCTTCAATTGTTCCAACACGAATATCAACGTTCTCAAAATCACTGAACGCAATCGTCATGAATCATACCGGCTCATCGCAAGAGTACAATTCGTACCACCAAACCCAAAACTGTTCGAAATTACAGTCTCATGTTTCACATCGTCAACGCGAGAAGTCGCAATCGGCATCCCCTTCGCTCCCTCATCCAAAGTTTCAACATTAATGCTAGGCGCAACAAAATTATGTTGCATCATCAACAGCGAATAAATCGCCTCCTGAACACCCGTCGCCCCCAAAGAATGCCCCGTCATCGACTTTGTCGCACTGATATGCGGCATGTCCTGATCCAGTGGATTAAACACCTCACGAATAGCATCAAGCTCGGTAATATCACCAACAGGCGTAGATGTACCATGCGTGTTTATATAAGTAACAGGCGTCTTGATCGTCGAAAGTGCCTGTTTCATGCATCGCACCGCACCCTCACCACTTGGTGCAACCATGTCATGACCGTCAGATGTCGCACCATAGCCCGTCACTTCGGCGTAAATTTTCGCGCCGCGCGCCTGGGCATGTTCAAGCTCCTCAAGAACAAGAACACCGCCGCCACCGCCAATCACAAAACCATCACGGTTCGCATCATACGCCCGCGCAGCTTTCTCAGGCGTGTCATTATAAGCTGAACTCATCGCCCCCATCGCATCAAACAACACAGAAAGCGTCCAGTCCAATTCCTCCGCTCCACCAGCAAACATAATATCCTGCTTGCCCCACTGAATCTGCTCCGTCGCAGCCCCAATACAATGCGAAGACGTAGAACACGCCGAAGAAATAGAGTAATTCAAACCCTTAATCTTAAAGTTCGTCGCAATCGTTGCAGACGTCGTAGAACTCATACATTTAGGCACAGCAAAAGGCCCAACACGTTTAGGCCCCTTCTCCCGTGTAATATCTGCAGCAAGAACTTGCGCACGCGTCGATGGCCCACCGGAACCCATAATAATGCCCGTGCGTTCATTCGAAATTTTATCCTCCGGCAAACCAGAATCCACAATCGCTTGCTCCATCGCTAGATGGTTATACGCCGCGGCATCCCCCATAAAACGGAATAAACGCTTATCAATATGATCTGCCAAAACGATATCAGGCTTACCGTAAACCTGTGATCTAAACCCAAGCTCTGTATATTTAGGAGCCGCCGTAATACCTGACACCCCCTCCTTCAAAGACACAAGAACATCATCCACACTGTTTCCAATGCAAGAGATAATCCCCATTCCTGTTACAACAACACGTCTCATAACTTAGCCTTCTTTAGAATTATCAAATAAACCAACCTTTAGACCTTTAACACTATAGGCCTGCTCCCCATCGGCATAGATCGTTCCATCACCAATACCAAGCACGAGCTTACCACTCATAACGCGTTTAATATCGACAACATATTTCAGCATCTTCACATCAGGCGTCACCATAGCCGCCAATTTAATCTCACCAACACCAAGCGCACGACCAGAACCTTGTGCCTTTGTCCAGCCAAGATAAAACCCAAGCAGCTGCCAAAGCCCATCAAGCCCCAAACACCCAGGCATCACAGGATCCCCCTTAAAATGACATTCATAAAACCAAAGATCAGGGTGAATATCAAATTCAGCCTCGATCACACCCTTACCATATGCACCGCCTTCAGCAGAAACATTCGTAATGCGGTCAAGCATCAACATAGGAGGAAGCGGCAACTGCGCATTACCCTTACCAAACATCGTGCCCTCAGCACATGTGATAATCTCATCATAAGAATAGCTGGATTTTTGAACGAAGCTCATAATTTCTCACTGTTTTGTTACACACAGATTTATACGAACTTATAGGAGGAGGAGCAAGAGCGGATTTACGAATTAATAACTAACCATTTCGAAATCAACGCAAACATATTTGTAACTCTCCGTAATTGCACTCATCGCCAAAGGCTTTGCAATCGCTGGCTCTATCTCTGGCAGCTCACCACCAGAAGCAACAGCAATCATACGCCCCGCCGCCTTCGCACAGGCAACAGACTGATCATAAGAACCGGAAAGCCCAATCACTCGGAAAAATCGTAAACACATAGGCTCAAGATCACGAACAAGCTCCACAGGAGCATTAATAGGGGTATCATTTGCAGGCAAACCAAAACGCCAATCAGACCCAGCAGGCACACCAAGACGAACAGCTTCTTGCGTCATCGTATAAACAACCCGATCCAGATTATCAGGCAAATCAGATCCGCGGAAAAAATCACACATTTCAGATGAATTCAAAGAAATCGCCAAACGCCGCCCGGCGACTCCACCTAAGGCAGCAATACAATCACCAATAGACCATCCCTTCGAACCAATCTGCTCTTCAATGGCAACGTCACACAATTCCTGCGCCGCAATTTCAAAACCCATACATTTCTTGGTACATTCCTCAATCAGACGGAAACTCTCTTGACGCGGCACACCCATTTCTTCCCAGCCAACAATAATCTGATGAAACACCGAAAGAATAAGGTCATGAAGCTCAAAATCGCAATCAAGCCACTCCTCAAAGAAAACACGAGCAGCCAAACGACCACGCTCTGTTTCATAATCTATAATATGTGCAGGCGGCAAGGCATAAGGCGCCAGCATACCGCGCGCAGGATGACAGCCCAAAAGCTCCGACAGCTTTTTAAAACTCGCCTGCATCGCATGATCTGGCTGGTCAAAAATCATATACGTTTCCACAAGGACTCCGGCCATATGCTGAATGACCTTCATACCATCAATCCCCTTATTGTGATCAGCCGCAAGCTGAATCAAGGCGGAGTAGAAACGGGAACCCATTTCAGGCTTATTAGTTAACGCAAACATATGAGAATCTTCTTGGCTCTAAGGAAAAGTGAACTGGAAGTTAAATAAAGGAAGATGAGTAACGAACGCTACAATGATGATTCTAATCAATATTTTCGTGTTCGTAAACACCCCAAAGCAACTTTCTTTCAATCCACCCCGAATAACTATTTTTTTCAACCAAACAATATGAGTCATTACAACGACTTAAGCTCACTATAACAGATGGAGAAAAAAATGCTTTAGCAACCGCATTTTCTGGGTTTTCGAGCAAAGGCACGGGCATTTCTGAAAAAACCAACGCCGTGCGTCGCCCCGAAAGCAAACTATGATAAACCCATCCGACTTGCCCCTCAAAATCTTTTACTTGGCGCCAATTACCATATTCAAGAACAATCTCAACAGGCAGCCCTTTTTGTGCCAACACCCATTTAATAGGATATTTGCGCCCTGGCCCGGTACGCACATTAACCTCTTCTTTCGCCAGCGACACAAAACGAGGCAAAGGCAATCCCGTCGTGCTAAATGGCTTCTCAGTCGCATAAGCATTCAAAGGCAAGAATAAAATAAGAAAAATAAAAACGTGCATCACGCCTAATTTATGATTAAAAACGCGCTATGACGCAAGTACTTTCAAAAATCTCTGTTGCACCCATGATGGACTGGACAGATCGCCATTGCCGGTATTTTCACCGCCTGATCTCGCCAAACGCCCTGCTCTACTCCGAAATGATCACAACGGGGGCACTACTTCACGGCGATTCTGAACGCTTTCTGAGAACACACGAAGACCAGCCAACCGCCCTGCAACTCGGTGGCTCCAACCCGAAAGATCTCGCCACATGCTCAAAGATCGGTGAAGAAAAAGGCTACAGCGAGATCAACTTAAATTGCGGCTGCCCCAGTGACCGCGTACAAAAAGGTAAAATCGGCGCTATATTAATGGAAGACCCAAACCAAGTCGCCCGCGCAATAGAAGCCTTGATAAAGGCCGTAAACATCCCCATAACCGTGAAATGCCGCATCGGAATAGACGATCAGGATGACTTTGAATTCCTCAACACCTTTGTGACCACAATCAAAAATGCAGGCTGTAACACCTTCATCATTCACGCCCGCAAAGCATGGCTAAGCGGCCTCAGCCCAAAAGACAACCGGACAAAGCCACCAATCAACTACAACCGCCCCTTTGAAATCAAACGAGAACATCCAGATTTAAACATAGCCATAAACGGCGACATTCACACAATCGAAGAAATAATAGAACATCTGCAACGCTTCGATAGCGTCATGATCGGTCGCGCCGCCTATCAAAACCCGTATTTACTCGCAGAGATCGAGCGTAAAATTTTCGGCAACCACAACATCAAAGGCCGTGAAAAAGTCGCCCGCGCCATGATTCCTTACATCGAACAGCAAATGAAAGACTTCGCCACACCCGTAAAATCAATCACCCGCCACATGACCGGGCTTTTCCATCATCAACCCGGCGCAAAGAAATGGCGACAGCTCCTCTCGACTCTGCCCCACGAGCACGGCGCAGACGCAAAAGTTATTGAAACAGCGCTTAAAGCTGTTGCCTAATCAACTGCGCAACTGTACGCCTATTCTTTCTATGTTGCGGATCATCATCAGACCAAATAGATGAAACAGTGTTATATATAAATGCAAACTTAAGCAAACGCACACGATCAAGGCCAGTTCGCTCAGAAACAGTCTGGGCAATCCCATTAATACGATCCGCAGATAAAAAGAAATCTGGCATCTCCTTCGGATTACCGTACAAATTGGCAAACTCATAACACGGATCCCCCCGAATACCGCAAGGATCAATCGCAAGCCACCCACGCGATGAATAAACAATATTGTAATGATGTATATCACCATGTAAAAGCATTTCATGCTCGGTTGTTTCTAAGAGCTGATCAGAAATACTTACCGCATCTACTGCCAGGTCGTCACCTTTTTCCGATTCTTCATATAAATGCTGTAATTCATCACGCAAAGAAATAAGCTCTGGGAAATCAAGAGAATTTTAAGTATGAAGCTGAGCAACAACATCACATATTATATGTGTGGCTTGCTCGTCCCGCCCGTTAACAACCAAAGATGTTAACTCCTGACCATCAGCATATTCCAATAAACTCGCACCATCATCAAACTTATAAACCTCAACCGCACCGCACCCATTATAATATTCAAGAACACTTGCGCCGCGCCCTTCATATATCCGCCCCTCTTCATTCAATACTTTTAAAACAGCCAAGCCGCCATCCTGCATTTTAACTTTATGAATAATAGAGGAATGCGTTTCAGCAATACATTCAACGGGCTGCAAAGACCATTTCTGATAATATTCCGTTAAAAGGCTAAACATTATTCACAAACACAAGCTTACGGCGTTCAAGCTTACCATCGAAATTAACACGGTAATTTGCATCATGCACGCCATCACCCGACCAAACGCGGGTATTAACAATATAGTGATCTGGCTTTTCAAAACGCTCAATTTTCACACCATCATATTTGCGCAAAAAACGGGACTGGTCGTACGCGCTGCGTTTCACAAGATACTCGCTCCCGCGCCCCTCAACAACGCATGCATTAAACCCTGCATCATCATTCCAGAAAAACGCCACAAATTTCAGATAATCATAAACCGTCTCATTATTGAGGTTCAGAACACCCGTCTCATTCAACTCTCCAATGGGCGCAAAACTTCCTGCTAATTGAACATGGTCATAGCCATACTCCAGAAAAAACGCAAACCCCCATTCCATGTCTTTCGACATAGAGATACGAATAAGGTTCACCTCATCGTAAAATGGTAGGGCCTGCAACATGACAGTCATATCCTCAGGCACAAGATCTTTGCCATTATATGGGCTAATGAATTTCAGAAACTCATCTTTCTCAGGATATTCCGTCCACCCCTGATCACTCTCCGTCAGATGAATGAGCGATTTTTCATGCGTAACAATTTCACTCATACTTAAACAGATCCGATTATGTCATCTTTGATCATTTCAACATAGCCATCCATTTTCACTTCAAATTCAGCGTCATAAACATGGCCAGTATGAAAAACCCGAGTCTCTATTTTGAATTTACCCAACGCCGCCTGCTCTAAAATTCTGGTACCCTTAAACTTACGCAAATACCGCGAATGATCATACTGACTTAAACCGTCAATCACCTCACTCTTTTCATTCTCAACAACATAAAAACATTCACCCTCATCATCATTCGTGAATTGACAAAAGAATTTTAAATAATCCATAACGTTGTCCAAACTCAAATTCAAAACACCAGTTGCATTTAGCTCATGAATAACATCACTCGCCCCCTGCAACATAACGTAATCACCTGAGTTTTTATCCTCAACAAAGAAATAGAAAGCATCTTCACCGTCATCACCTTGCATCGCAAGATGAATAATATCAACATTCTTATAAAATGGCAGAGCCTTAACATAAACACTCGTATGTGCAGGGCTAAGCTCTTGGCCACCAAAAGGATTAATGAACTGAAGAAACTCCTGCGTTTTACTATAATTCTCCCAACTGCCATCATCGCAGTTAAAAAATGTAATTGTTTTATCTTTATAGTCTTGCTGTGACATACCCGCTCCTAATGAAAAATAGTCTAAAATTATAGTATTAAATATTTACGTCTGACCTGGCAAGCCAGCACCAACCTGAAAACTCTCACCACACCCACAGCGCCCAACTTCATTCGGGTTTATAAAATCAAACCGCGAATTACCAAGTTCGTCTGTAATGTAATCAATCGTCGTCCCGAACAACATCCATGAGTAAAGCTTAGGGATATAGATCTTCGCACCATGTTCTTCAAACGCCTCATCCTGAGATAAATCGCCCTCAACATACTCCATCTTATAACTATTACCCGAACATCCCGTCGCTTTAATCGTTAAACGCACACCCTCAACGCCATCGGGCGCATCATTCATCAGAACCTGAATTTGTTCCGCAGCCTTTTTCGTAATTTTAATCGGTGAATCAGTCATACCATCATTCCTACATAAACATATTGAGTTGCATTTTGGCCGTCTCCGCCATCATAGAC
>CAYGSA010000065.1:0-10188 GCA_964352375.1 uncultured Micavibrio sp. | reverse complement strand
CTCGCCCGCGCCGCCGATGGCTCTGGGCGCGACGGCCTCAGCCTCCTCGACCAAGCCATCGCCCTATCCGAAGACCAAATTACCGACGAAAATGTCGGCTCCATGCTCGGCCTTGGCGATAAACAACAAAATTTAGACCTCTTGGAACATGCCCTAACAGGCAACATTAAAGACGCGCTGGGCGTCATGGATAACCTCCACAAAAACGGCGCCAGCCCAAATGTACTGATCCAAGACCTGCTGGAAATCACACACAACCTCACCAAAGCCCGCGCCGTACCCGAAATCGACGCAGACTCAGACCACATCAAAGAATTGGCAACCAAACTCTCCATGCCAACCCTCTCAAAAACATGGCAAATCCTGCTCAAGGGCTTAAACGAGGTAAACACCGCCCCAAACCCACAGCAAGCAGCCGAAATGGTCATTATCCGTCTGGCCTACGCCGCCGACCTGCCCGACCCGTCAGATTTGATGAAAAAGTTAAAGGAGAGCTCAAGAACGCCAAGCGCGCCTGCCCCATCAGGAAATAACAACGCGCCGCAATCATCCCCACCACCAATGGTCAACGCCCAAAGCAGCATAAGCGGAGGTGGAGCACCAAACCGAGGCGGCGCAGAAACCGCCCTCGCCCTCGTGCCGCAACCACAAACCTACACACTCAAATCCCTCGAAGATGTTATTGGCATGCTCCGCGAGCATCAAGAACTCCTCCTCGCAGAACACCTCTATCACTTCGCGCACTTTATAAACATCGAACAAGGCCGCCTGAGCTTGCGCCTCGAAGAAGAAGCTGCTCCAGACTTGTCACAAAATCTATCAAAAACACTGAAGGCAATCACTGGCGATCACTGGATGGTTGTCATTTCAAAAGACCGCGGCGCAGAAACACTTGGCAATATCGATGAAGCGAAACGTTTACAAGCCTTACAAGACATGGCACAAGTACCTCTAGTAAAAAATATTCTCAAGATTTTCCCAGAAGGAAAGCTCGTTAAAATACTCGATCACAACCCCCTGAATGAAAAGGACGACTAACATGTTCGATATGGCCAAAATGATGAAACAAGCACAAGAGATGCAAAACAAGCTACAAGAAGTGCAAGAAAAACTAATGGATATCGTCGTAGAAGCCGAGGCAGGCGGTGGTCTCGTGAAAGTCCGCATGAACTGCGCAGGTAAAGTTCTAAATATTGAAATCGATCAAGGCTTGCTTGAAGGGGACAAAGAAACACTCGAAGACCTGATAACCGCAGCATTAAATAATGTGAACAAAGTAAAAGACGAAAAAATCAAGGACGAAACGCAAAGTATGATGGGTGGCATGGATCTGCCCGAAGAACTCATGGGTGGCGGTCAAGGCGGCGGTATATTATAATTTATGCGCCTCGTCACATGGAATATTAATTCTGTCAGGTTGCGTCAGGGTCTTATCATCAACCTCATAAATGAGGCTACGCCAGACATTATTTGCCTTCAGGAAACAAAAACCCCTGACGAGCATTTCCCTGTCGAACCCTTCATAAATGCCGGATACAAACACATCCACTTCACAGGCATGAAAAGCTACAACGGCGTCGCCATCCTCTCCAAACATCCATTCGAAGAAACGCACATCCATAACCGCGTCGGCAAAGAAGATTGCCGCCATATCTCAGTGAGATGTGAAGGCTTTGACCTCCACAACATCTACATCCCCGCTGGAGGAGATGAACCAGACCGAGAGATCAACGAAAAATTCGGACATAAACTGGATTTCGTCGATGAAATGCGCGATTTCTTCAAACAAAAATACACCAAAAGCGACAAAGCCATCGTCGTCGGAGATTTCAACATCGCCCCGCATGAACACGACGTCTGGTCACATAAACAACTCCTCAAAGTCGTCTCACACACACCGATCGAAGTTGAAAAGCTAGCTGCAATGCAAGCCTCCCTAGGCTGGATCGACACCGCCCGCGAATTCATCCCCAGTGAAGAAAAATCCTACAGCTGGTGGTCATACCGCAATCGCGACTGGGCAAAATCAAATCGCGGCCGCAGACTCGACCACATCTGGGTCACACCTCCTTTAAAAGACAAGCTCAAAAGCTATGACGTCCTCTCCCATGCCCGCAGCTGGGAAAAACCCAGTGACCACGCTCCCGTTATTTTGGAATTTTAAAGGCCTAAAAACTGTCAGACTTAGACACACGCTCAATTGTTACTGGCGCACTTTTTGGGAAAAGGTAAGCTTGCTCGGCAAAGGAAACAATTTCACCTGACGCAATCACAGGACCGACCCCATCCCCGTCCTGAACAAGCACAACATAACTAACATCCACAGCCCTAACCTCAGTGGTCAAAGCAAGCAACTCGTTCACATCAAAATCAATATCAACCGCCGCACCAGCCCACGTCCCAACATAACTGCGCGCCAAAACAGGACGGAACATATATTGAGATTTCTCCGTGCGTGTAACAAATGGAACACTTTCACCACTGCGCATCCGCTCCCGCAGCTCATCCGTCAATTCCACATCAGGATTAACACTATAAACAAAATCAGATTCAGTCGGCGCATAAGCATAAACATAAACCTGCCCATTCACAACGCGATCAATATTCGGCAATCGAATTTTGAGACTATTATGCTCATCATTAAGAGACAACTCAGCAGAAACCACACCATCCAAACGCGCCAATTTCACAGCAGCATCAGGCTGTTTATAATTCGCACTCCACCGCCCATTCACAACCATAAAACCACGATCATGCAAACGTTTTGAATAGGCACGAGAGCGCTCCTTACAGAATTTATGAGAATGCTTTAGATTGGCCTCCTGCGCTTCAGTATCACCATACCACTGACGACAATTCACAATGATAAGGTCATCATATTCCTCGAGTAAAGAAACAAATTGCCTCTGAATATCTGTATCAGATTGACATGTATTATGACCAAAAAACTCTACAACAACAGGCGGAGCGGCAACAACCGCACCTGAAACTAACAAAACAAAGCTACAAATTAAAAATCTGAGCATCGGCCATTCACTTCCCAATCACCATAACGCGTAGGCTCTTTACGGTTTTCGAAACCGCCTATTTCCTTCTCAAGCTCAACTTCTTGAGGCTTTTTATCTTCTACACTTGGTTTTTCTTTTTCCATACCTCATAGTAAAGCAAAAAGTGACCTCAAAGCAAATGAAACTAACAAATGAATTCAACACAAATCGATAACGATCTCATGGCACGCCAATGTGCTTTAATGCTTCTTTCTAAAGTGCTGGATCAACGCACTGCGCTCGACATTGCGCTCGACCAATCAGAAGAATTCGTAAATCTGGAGACTCGCGACCGCGCATTCACACGCATGCTGCTGACAACAACATTAAGACGCCTTGGGCAAATTGATGACCTCATCAACCATGCGCTTGATCGCCCTAATTCTATAAAAACCAACATCGTTCACCATATTCTGCGTCTTGGGGTCACACAGCTTTTTTTCATGGAAACCGCCGATCACGCCGCCGTAGACACATCAGTGCGCATGACTGAAAATGTCGGCATGGACGGCCAAAAAGGCTTCGTAAACGCTGTCCTGCGTAATTTAACACGCAAAGGCGTAGAGCGCATAAAACAACAAGACGGCGCACGACTCAACACACCTGATTGGCTGCTTAAACTCTGGGTACAAGATTACGGCCTCAGCGGCGCGGCACAAATTGCCGAAGCCAACATGGTTGAACCCCCACTTGATATTACTGTCAAAAACTTTGCTGACCGACCATATTGGGGCAATACTCTTCAAGCTTCAGAACTCTCAACAGGCACGCTCCGCCGCGTCATTGGCGGAAACATCCGCGAACTAGACGGATTCGATGACGGAAAATGGTGGATCCAGGACGCCGCTGCAGCCATCCCCGCACAACTCCTTGGCAAAGACATCGCAGGCCAAACCGTCCTCGACCTGTGCGCCGCACCTGGCGGAAAAACCTTACAACTCGCAGCAATGGGCGCACATGTGATTGCCCTAGATCGCTCAGCCAAACGCCTGAAACGTCTTGAAGAAAATCTGGAACGCATGGGCTTAAAGGAAAATGTTCGTGTCGAAACCGCCGACGCAGGGGTCTGGAGCCCACCCGAACCCGTCAACTATATCCTGCTCGACGCCCCATGTTCCGCCACAGGCACAATCCGCCGCCACCCCGACACCGGATACCTCAAAACCACCAAAGACTTAGAAGGCCTTATCTCCATACAAGAACGTCTCCTCTCTCACGCCGCACAAATGCTAAAAGTCGGCGGGGTACTCGTATACTGCACATGCTCCCTCCAAAAAGACGAAGGCGAGCACCAAATCAAAAAATTCCTGAGCACAAACACACATTTCGAACGCATCCCCATCGCCCCCCATGAAATCGGCGATTACATTGAACTCATAAACGAAAATGGTGATCTTCGCATTCTACCGCACCATCTCTCATCCCAAGGGGGCATGGACGGATTTTTTGTCTCGCGAATAACCAAGAAAACCCCATAGAATTTCGACGACTTTTCTGATAGAATCATGCCTTGATGTTTCTTTATTCGAGTATTCCTTATGTCCAAAATCAAAATAGCGCCGTCAATTCTTTCCTCCGATTTCTCAAAGCTCGGCGAAGAAATCATTACCATCGACCAAGCTGGCGCAGATTACATCCATATCGACGTAATGGACGGCCATTTTGTTCCAAATCTAACCTTTGGCGCGCCCATCGTAAAAGCCATCCGCAAAGTCACAGATAAACCTTTTGATGTTCACCTTATGATTGCGCCCGTTGACCCCCTGATAGACAGCTTCGTCGACGCAGGATCAGACATCATCACCGCTCACGTCGAGGCCGGCCCACACCTGCACAGAACCCTCCAACACATCAAAAGCAGAGGAGTAAAAGCAGGCGTATCACTCAACCCGCACACACCCATCGAGTCCATCAAACACGTCATGGACATGGTTGATCTCATCTTGATCATGACAGTTAATCCAGGCTTCGGCGGGCAAAGCTATATACCTCTCGAAAATAAAATATCCGAAGCGTCTCGTATGATTAAAAAAACAGGCCGCCACATCGACCTCGAAGTAGATGGCGGCATCAACCCAGAAACTGCTAAATCAGCAATAAAAGCAGGCGCTAACGTCCTCGTCGCTGGAACAGCTATATTTAAGGACGGTCCAGATCATTACGCAAAAAATATCGCTGCACTTCGAGAATAAAGAAAGGAGCTAAAAAAATGCCTATACATGTCATAGAAAACCTGAAATCCACGGCCAGTCAAATGGGCTGCAACTCATTTTTTTACGACTGGAGCCTCACAGGAGCCTCACCAGATCGCCTTATTGTCAAACCTGTAGACCCCTGGCCAGGCGATGCAATCAAAGCTCAAAGCCTCCTTGATGCCGCAGGCGTTGGGGAACGTACAGGGCCACGCTGGTTAACCGATTGGTGGGAACCAGAGAACGCAGACGAACTTTGGACATCACACATGCATGGCTTCTCATGGTTGCGTGATCTCAGAACCCTCGGCGGCGCCGTAGCCAAAGAGCAAGGCCGTATAATGATCGAAAACTGGCTGGGCACATTCGACCATTGGCACACTGGCGTATGGCGCGCCGACATCTGCGCACGCCGAATCTCAATGTGGATCTGCCATTATGACTATTTCTGTGATGGCATAGAAAATTCAATGGATGAAAAACTCCTCTCCTCCATCGCAAAACAAGCCAAACACATTTCAAACACGCTCGAAAAATTAAAAGGTGTGCCCAAATTTGAATCCATCAAAGGCCTTCTCTATGCGGGAATCGCAATTGAGTCCCAAGAAAAATGGATAGAACACGCACTTGAACGCCTCAAAACCTCAGTTGGAAACCAAATTTTACCAGATGGCGGGCATGTCTCTCGCTCCCCTGCAATAATGCTCGATATCCTCGAAATTTTGGTCGATATGCGCACCGCCCTGAAAGCCGCCGCCTACCCGGTTCCTAATGACATCAACGAAACCATCGAAAACATAAGTGCCGCACTCCGCCTATTCCGCCACCGCGACCGTAAATTCAGTCTGTTTCACAACGCCCAAGAAGGAAACCCAGAGACGATCGATTCCATCCTCGCCAGTGCAGGAACGCACAAAAAGACCAAAAAAACACTGGAATACACAGGCTTCGAACGCTTAGAAATCGGCGGGGGCCTCATCATCATCGATACAGGGCGATCTCCCGAAACACCTTACGATAACGAAGCTCACGCCAGCCCGTTAGCCTTTGAATTCTCTTATAATAAGAACCGTATTTTCACCGCGTGCGGCTCTCACCCCATCGACCCGCAATGGCAAGAAGCACTGCGCTTTACCTCCGCACACAACACCGCATGCCTCGATCACCGCAATGCCTGCGAGATCAAAAAAGACAAAACAATGGGCCGCAAAGTCACAAAAACGACAACCCACCGCGAAGAAACAAAAGACGCCGCCCTGCTCGTCGCCTCCCATAACGGCTACGCCCCGCTCAATGGAATAACCCACGCCCGTAAAATATACCTCAGCGATGAAGGCAATGATCTGCGTGGCGAAGATGACTTCGCCTGCGCCATGGGCCTAGTTAAACCTGTCGAAATCGCTATCCGCTTCCACCTGCACCCCGACGTAAAAATCGCAGAAAGCAAAGAAGGTGAAGCCATCACTCTGCGCGTCCCTGGCGGCACAAGCTGGCGCTTCGTCCACTCAGAAGGCGCCCTCAAACTCGAAGACAGCCTCTATCTTGGCGCTGGCATAACGCCTCAAAAAACCAAACAAATCGTAATACACGGAAACATGTCAAACGATAACACCCGCCTAAAATGGGCGTTAAAAAAAGAAAATTAGACACAGAAATAATTTTTTCTGGAAATTTAAAAATATTGTGATTACACTGAATTACGACAATAAGTAAAATCTTTAAGGTGTAACACGTTGAGTAAACAAAACGGAACAAGGCCAAGCATAACATCTGCGACGCGCGCAATATTCCCAGACAAGCTAAAGTCTTTCGGCGATCTCACTGACACACAAAGAAGAACAATCGCCGCCATGATTTTGAATGCATTCGAACACGGTGGAACAGTTCAAGAACCAATATTCGGACGCAACGGCATCCCAATTGCACACGAATCTCTGGCACGACCAAGAAGAGATCAGAATGCTTACCCAATTTACCCAATATCATTGCATTTCTACGAACATGGCGCGGCAATAGAATTTGACCTGATGACATCCGCTCTAGGGCTTCGCAGAGCCCATGAATTGCCAGTAACACTCAATATTTCTGTGGCATCTAGCCTGTCCCCTATATTCTGGGACGAAATGAATAAACGACTTATCGGACATGATCCAACACAAATAATTTTTGAAATTTTAGAACACGACGTCGCACCCGATGCAGATATCTCCCGTCTCATATCAATGAAAGAACAAGGATACCGGTTCGCACTCGATGACTTCGACACGGGAGAGCTGCACGATAGACGCTTAAAAGTGTTCGGCGAAATATCTGATCTCATAAAAATAGACGGATCAGTCATTCGCCGCGGCCTTGATGAAAAATGTCAAAGCTTAGGAACTCTTGTAGATGGTCTGAGAAACACAAACCCAAACGCCGCCTTGATTGCCGAATTCGTTCAAACGGGTGATGAGGCACAAGCCCTGTTCGCAATGGGTTTTGCAGGCGTACAGGGACGCGACCTAAGACACATGGATTTCATAAATGCAGCTGAAGCAGACCATAACGGCTTCGATACCAAATAAATTAAGAAGGAAATAAGAATGAGTTTATCAGCAGACAGAACATTACAGGCAGGCCAAAGCATTAGCCTTTTTGGTGCAATCAAAACTGCTAATACTTTTGATAACAGCTAATCTCTACTTGCACACTCCCCAACAACAACATTAACATGCCTTAATGGCAAAAGCACAAAAATCCTATGTTTGTAACAGCTGCGGCTCCGTCTCCACCCGTTGGGCAGGCAAATGCGACGCCTGCAATGAATGGAACACAATCACCGAAGAAACCTCAAGCGCAGGCGCCGTCCCCAAAGGCCTCAGCGGCAAACAAAAAGGCCGCGTCATTGATTTTGAAGACCTGCAAACCGAGGCAGGAAAGACGTACACCCGTTTGCTTACCCGCATTGCCGAATTCGACCGTGTCACAGGCGGCGGCATCGTGCCGGGAGCAGCCATCCTTATCGGCGGCGATCCGGGCATCGGTAAGTCCACCCTCCTCCTGCAATCCGTCTGCGCCCTAACCTCAAATAATGTCCCCTGCGTTTATATCTCTGGCGAGGAGTCAACTGACCAAATCCGCATGCGCGCCGAACGCCTCGGCCTTGGCAAAAGTCCCGTAAAACTAGCTGCTGCAACCAATGTTCGTGACATCTTAGAATCCATAAAATCTGCGCCTGATCCGATCAAACTGGTCGTCATCGACTCAATCCAAACCATGTTCGTAGACAGTATCGACAGCGCCCCCGGAACCGTCACACAAGTGCGCACCTCCGCCCAAGAAATCATCCGCATGGCAAAAACCAAAAACATCGCCGTCGTCTTCGTCGGTCACGTCACAAAAGATGGCCAAATCGCAGGCCCGCGCGTTCTCGAACACCTCGTCGATACCGTGCTGTACTTTGAAGGCGACCGCAGCCACCATTTCCGCATCCTGCGCGCCGTTAAAAACCGCTTCGGCCCCACCGACGAAATCGGCGTCTTCGAAATGGCGCAGCAAGGCCTGATCGAAGTCGCAAACCCCTCCGCCCTCTTCTTATCACAGCGCAGCGAAGATGCCGCAGGCTCCGCAGTCCTCGCCGCCCTCGAAGGCACGCGCCCCTTATTGGTCGAAGTCCAAGCCCTCGTCGCCCCCTCCTCGCTCGGCACCCCAAGGCGCGCCGTTTTAGGCTGGGACAGCAACCGTTTAGCCATGATCGTCGCCGTCCTCGAAAGCCGCTGCGGCATCAAACTCTCCAGCCACGATATATTCCTAAACATCGCAGGCGGCATCAGAATCAACGAACCCGCCGCCGATCTCGCCGTAGCCGCCGCGCTCATCAGCGCACTTTCAACCGTTCCTCTGCCCGCAGATACTGTGTTTTTCGGTGAAATAGGCCTCGCCGGCGAAGTCCGCCAAGTCTCCCAAAGCGAACTCCGCCTCAAAGAATCCTCAAAACTCGGCTTCGAAAAAGCAACAATCCCCGTGCTCACCAAGAAAAAAGGCACGAGCAAATCCCTCCCCCTAAACGTCCACGAAATCAGCCACGTGCGGGAACTGGCGAAGGCATTGGTGCAGGATTAATTTGCATTCCTGTTATTTTTAATGTAATAATGCGGAAAATATTAATTTACGAAAAGGGTTATAGCATGTTGAGAGAAGACGCATTCACAAAAGCAAATGATCAACAGCCAGTTGAAACAGAAGATCAACCAAGTTTCATAGAACGAGCATTCGAAACACTCATGACAAGTGTCTTTGGTTCTCCAGAAGAACGCGCAGAGTTCCAACAATGGAAATTGCAAAGAAATCTAAATGACCATGTCTTAAGAAATGTACTCAATGGCTTCTCAAATGTCGACGTAACGGATCCAAAAGCGATTGAAGGTCAAATACAAACATATTTGAATAGACGTGGGGAAAAAACCATAAACGCAGCAGATGTGGCACTTTATGCACGTACCCTTGATGAAGATACATTAAAAGGTATGCAAAGACAGATTGATCCAGAAATGCTTGCCTCTATCGAAGAAGCCAACGCATCACAAGCAGCAGCAGATGCAAAGTATGAACACGAAATGTCACAATGGGACGCCCTAAGTGAAGCAGTCGGTGGAGATTTATTCGATGATCCAGATAAACTAGAAGCTATGCGTTCAATCGACAGAGAAATGGGCCCAGATGTGACTTGGAATCAATTCCATGACGCGGTCGTCGAAGCCATAAACGGTCCCAGCTCAGATAACAATCAAAAATACATAATGTAACCACGCATTATCCAAAACCAAATCAGCCGAGGATTATATCTTCGGCTTTTTTTTAACCCCGCCGCGACTTAGAAATCGCCAAAATCGCCTGCGAGCAAAGCACTTCCACGGGCATACCCGTGGTTTTACACTGCGCCTCCAAATCCGTGAGCTTGCCCAAAACAC
>CAYGSA010000064.1:0-10201 GCA_964352375.1 uncultured Micavibrio sp. | reverse complement strand
CAATAAAAATCGCAGCAATTGTATTATGGTGGATTTAATGAGTCCTGAGCCTAGACGTACCAAATAAGTCTCTCACAGACGCTATGAAGCAAATAATAAAGATCAAAAAACAAAAAGGCATTGAGAACCGACGAATTGTTAGTAATCAACTATACATTCAATATTTACGAACATATGATGCTTATTCTGCTTCTTACTCCGATAATGACATTGCTCAAATCATACACCCACATAAAGATAATACAGATGCTTCAGGACGTAATGCACAAAGCACAGCAAAAGACCAATATAAGGCTGCTAAAATCTTAGTAGATAAAAATTATCGTTTCTTAGGGCTAAAATAGGTGAAATAAACTCATCTTATTACATCACATGTTTTTTATTCTTCGTATCTCGTTAAATCTAATTGTATTTAACAGCATTTAACAGGAAGAAGAAAAATATGACGATAAACTATAAAAATACTGAAATTGATCTAAATAAAGTCATTAGGCTACGAGATGTTATATCTAAAACAGGTTTATCTCGTAGTGGTATATACGAACGTACTCTGATGGAGCATCACGCCATTGAAGACCGCGTTTTAAAACATGGATTATACCACTGATCACACGCAAATCATCCACACGCGGAACCCCATGAGACAGAGGAAAATAAGGCGCAATTGCCTTGAGTTGTTGTTCTGTAAGATAAAATAAATCGCGCATCATAAAATCTCCTTTTAGGAAATTGAATCATATCTCAACGCGTTTGGGAATCCTGAAAATTAATAGGTCCTGAGCCTAAATACAAAGCCTATAATCACGGTTACAAAAAACACAGCCATAAATCACATGACAGATCGTTAGAAGAGATTCTGGCAGATCTCTTCCGCAAACTATAATCCCACGAAAAAGGAGGTCTAAGTAACCTCCTTTTTAAATTCTACACAACAACACAATTGCTTGATTTTACGCTTTCAGCAGGCACCAGTGGCGAAGCGTATCTAATACGTAAGACACGCACAAACCACACTGAGAAGGTAAAAGGAAGGAACGAAAATCAGCCAGTCAACGCACGGCGAACAACTTCAACATCCTGTGCAATCTGTGCATCATCACCCATCAGCTCTTCCACTTTGCGAATCGCATGCATCACTGTGGTATGGTCACGCCCACCAAACTTGCGGCCAATCTCCGGCAACGAACGCGCCGTCAGAAGCTTTGAAAGATACATTGCAACCTGACGTGGACGGGCAACATTACGGGCGCGGCGCGCTGAATGCATATCTGTCAGACGAAGGTTATAATGCTCGGCAACCTTACGCTGAATTTCATCAATCGTAATGCGGCGGTCATGCGAACGAAGAAGGTCTTGAAGAACATTCTGCGTTGATTCGAGCGTAATTTCCTGCTTTGAAACATCCGCATGTGCAACAATGCGGTTTAAAGCACCTTCAAGCTCACGAATATTCGATGTTACCTTCAACGCCAAAAATTCAAGCACACTGTCTGGAACATCTGCGCCCAAACGTGCGCGTTTCGATCCAAGAATACCAAGACGAAGCTCATATGTTGACGGCTGAATATCCGCAACCAAACCCCAAGCAAGACGTGAACGAAGACGCTCATCAATGCCGCTCAAATCACTCGGCGCACGATCAGCAGAAATAATGATCTGCTTATTCTGATCCACAAGCGCATTAAACGTATGGAAGAATTCTTCCTGCGTTGATTCTTTACCAGCAATAAACTGAACATCATCAATCATAAGAACATCAACACTGCGAAATTGCTCTTTAAAGCTCATCGTGTCATTCGCGCGCAGGGCCTTAACAAACTGATACATGAATTTCTCTGCCGAAAGATACATCACGGTCTTTTCAGGGAAGCTCTCGGCCATTGTGTGTGCAACAGCATGCATAAGGTGCGTCTTACCAAGACCCACACCACCATAAATGAACAAAGGATTAAAAGGAATGCTCGCACTCTCAACCACGCGCCGCGCCGCAGCATGTGACAAGGCATTAGGTTTACCAACAACAAAACTATCAAACGTAAAACGAGCATCCAAAGGCGATGAAATTTCTTGAATAGCAGCCTTAAGATCAGAAGGCGCTGCAGACGCACTCGCAGAATTATCCTGAACAGGCACAGCATCATCAATAATCGCATTTTGAACGACAACAATTTGAACGCGCTTAACATCAGCATTCCTCTCACTACACATCGCAGAAATACGATCTGCATAATGCGTCTGAATCCAATCACGCATAAAACGGGTCGGAACAGAGACTTCCATCGTGCCATGATAATATGCACGCAAAGTCAGTGGCTTAAGCCAGCTACGAAAAACCGCTTCACCAAATTCCTGACGCATATCCGTATGAACGCCATTCCACAAAGTCTGAATTTCAGAGCTCGGCTCCAAGGGGGTGACCTCTAAATTAGAGGCCTCAAGCCGGGCTTGTTTTGATGCTTTACCTGAAATTTCAGACATAATTCTCTCTCCTTAAATAACATTTATAATAATTTTTGTTTTCATTGTTTAAATCTACACAGCAACACCAGATAGTTTCTTTGTATCGTCAAAATAAAACGCTTTTAGCCTAATTTTAGCCAAAATGAACCAACTACAAACACACCGCATTTGCACCAAACTCTTATTCTGATATTTCTTATTGGTACTCCGGTTCGAATAAAGTTTTGTTCAAGAACAAACAATTTACGCGAAGAAATCCCTAACTCTAGTGACCTAAAAAACTTCAGGCCTTATCTTTCAACATACAAGACAAAAAAATCCACCCCGCTCACAAACACATAACATGCTTTGCAACCGCTTTTTCATTTTTTATCTCAGTGATGAAAAGAAGACTACATATTTATTCCTCCCAGCGCAATAAGAACAAATGCAGAAAACAAAAAAAGAATAATTTATGCGTTATGGCTGTAACCCCCAGCAAAAAAGGCCTTGAAGCACTGCTTCAAAGCCAAAAATGTCTATTTTTCATACGGATAGGGTGCTGCGTTAAACAGCTTTAATTAAGCAATTGCTTTTATACGCGCACTCAATCTTGAGAGCTTACGCGCAACAGTATTTTTGTGGAAAAGGCCCTTAGATACACCCTTGTAAAGCTCAGGCTGAGCCTGCCTTAGAGCCTCTTTAGCACCTGCTGCATTCCCAGCTAAAATCTCGGTCTCAATCTTCTTAACGAACGTACGCACACGGCTGGTTCTATTTTTATTGATAAGAGCACGTCTCTCATTGCGACGAACACGTTTTTTTGCAGATGCATGATTAGCCATTCTTAAACCTTTTCAAACCTTTATCGAGAAGTCTTTACCTCGATGTTATAAACAATTTTATACCCAGAGTTTTGCACAGGACTATATTCTTATAGGGCGCATTGTGCGACAAGAAAAGCCTGTACTCTCATAACGATGGGCAGTAATACGTGTTTAGACCCTACTTTGTCAAGCATTTCAAACATTTTTTTACAAAACGAATCAACGCTGACACGTAGGGCAAAAAAATGTCGAGCGCCCAGCCTGAACGATTCGAAAAATATTTGAATCACAGTGTTCAGACGGGCAGGCATTCCCTTTCTGATCATAAACATTAAATTGATACTGAAAATACCCCAACGACCCGTCCGTCTTCTGATAATCCCTAAGCGTACTGCCCCCCGCATCAATTGCACGCTCCAAAACACAGCGCACAGCCCTTACAAGAACCTCACATTCACGAAGACTCAATGTATTACTAAGACGCTCAGGATGAACCCCACAATCATACAGCGCCTCACACACATAGATATTGCCGAGCCCAGAGACAACGCGCTGATCCAGCAATGCTGTCTTTATATTAGCCTTTTTCTTAGAGAGCATCTTGTAAAGGTCACCACCCGACCAATTTCCTAATGGCTCAGGCCCCATCACGCTAAAAGGCCTCTCAAGGGCGTAATCCTGACGCGTCAAATAAAACATTCCGAATCTGCGAGGATCCTCAAATGCAAAAAGTCCGCCATCATCCATTGTAATCAATATATGGTCATGCTTTCGCGCCTCGTAATCTTTTGCCTCGCCAAAAATTCGCACGCGCCCAGACATCCCCAAATGCAAAACCGCCTGTGCTCCGGATCCAAGCTCAAATATAATATATTTCCCTCGTCTTATAAGCCCACGAATCACCTGCCCACTCAAAACCTGGCGAAAATCATCAGGCACAACCACACGCAAATCAGTACGATTAACCTGCACAGAATCGATTCGACCACCCAAAACAACTGCCTCTAAACCACGGCGCACCGTTTCAACCTCGGGCAACTCAGGCATAGATTATTTAATCTCTGTCGGGGAAAATTTTAGAACCGGCGCACCCGCATAATCCGCATAGAGAAACAAGGGATGGAATTGCTTAGCCGCCACATCCTCCTCCAAAGCCGTAAAATGAAGATCATACGATTCCGCTTCTTTCAAAACATAAAACGTAAACGGACGCATCGTCAGAACTTTATAACGCACGCCAGGAATTTCGGCAGGCTCACCCATCTTGCGATCAGGCCGCAAAGATAACATACCGAGCTTAGGATCATAATAATAAACACCGCGTGAATATTTCCGCTGACGCCCTTGCGCATCTGGCGTATAAATAATCTCAAACACAGCATCACCTAAGGTAACTTCTGCAATAGAATGTCCATGAAAAACCGTAAACCATTGCCCCTTAATCTCTTCCAAAGAAGGGCGCACCATATTTTGCTTTAGCATTGGAAGTTTTGCGTTAATAGCCTTTTTTGCACGCAACTCAGAATCAGAAAGGGCAGCCTCTGTCTTAATGCTCTCGGTCTCCTTATAATGAGACACTTTCAAATAAACCAAAATACCAGCCGCGAACACCGCCGCAAAAGCCACCGCCACAAACGCCGCTCGCCCATAACTTGGATCCTGCATCGCAGAAGGTTTCGACTTCACCATTTTTTGCTTCATCGTCTTAGACTTCATAAAACCCCCAGATCCTTATCCCTGCAATTGAGCGGTATATATTAGACAAGAAACAATAATATGACTTTATACATCACAACGCAACTGATCGAGTGCCCAGCTGAGCTTTTTTAATCACGCACATCACTTTAAAATAAAAAAGACTGGCCGTGCAATTAAACACGAACCAGTCTCAATAAGCAGTACATAAAATATGTGTGGGGAACACATTTTTTAATACATAAACCTATGTATACAAACAAAATAAACACATTTAAAACACATTGTCAACGCATTAATGTCAATTTAATACATTTTAGGGTATAAATTACACATCTTTATGTATATAACCCCTAGACAAACCATTAGCATTCACTTATAAATAGGAAAATACCTAAAAAATAAGCGAATACATAAAAAATGCCGACTTTAGAGCAAATCCGCGCCGCAAGAGCGCTCATAGGCTGGAGCCAAAGCGACCTCGCCGATCATGCTGACCTGTCACAAACTGGAATCGCACGCATTGAAAACGGCACCAACCAGCCAAATTCAACAACAATCGAAAAAATCCGCGCTGCATTTGATAAGGTAGATATTGAATTCATTGACAATTCAGGAGTAAAAAAGCGCACAAGTGAAGTCAGAACTTTAAGAGGAACGGACGGTTTTAAAGCGTTTCTGGACGATATATATGAGGTTGCAAAAACAGAAGGGGGAGAATTGTGCTTACATAATGCAAAACCTGAGAATTGGTATGATTTAGTTGATAAAGACTGGTATCATTCCATTCATGCAAAACGCATGATAGAAATCAAAGATAACATAAAGGTAAAAATAACCGCTGGAGAAGGAGACTGGACGTTTATAGGCTCAGAATTCGCAGAATATCGATGGTTCCCGAAAAAACTCTTCAATGATCAATCAATATACGCTTATGGGCCAAAGCTAGCATTCATAAGCTTCAATAAAAATGATTCAACAATACAAATACTCGATAACAGAGAATTCAGCGAAGGATTCCGCGTCCTATTCAATAGCGCGTGGGAACATATAGCAAAAATTCCACAAAAATAAATAAAAAAACAATGCGTAAAATTTTTGAAAATAAATCTAGGCAAGGGCTTCCTGAAGTCGGGTTTTTGATTCCCGAAACAGAGATGACGTCTGATCGTGTCTTGAACATTTTGCTCCGTGTCCCTGAGATATCTCAATTTCAGATTCAGCCAGTCTTTTATTTCGTCGATCAACCCGCCGACCCGCGCTATGACTTGCATCCTGATTTAAAGACACTGGGTTTCATGGAAAAAAAATTAATGGCCGAAGTCGTAAATCCGTTTATTAGAGAGAGCGTTGCAAAGGGCACACAACCCGAAGGAACATACTTACCACTAGATATTTTAGCCGAAAGGCATGGAGCAAGAGTCGTTCACGTGAAAAACATGAACGATCCTGATTTTGTAGAAAAAGAGGTGAGCTCAAAGAAAATGGAACAAATTTTGTTCATGGTCCGCCAAAGAACAATCGCAAAATTACTCGTCGATGCCTGTGAAAAGAAAAAAACAAGCAAGCTCATGAACATCCATCCCGCAAGACTACCCGGAATAAGGGGCTTAATGGGCCCGTTCTGGTCAAGAATACATGCAGTTATGCATGAATTAAGTAAGTCGACCATAACATTGCACGATGTCACAAGCCATGAAATTGATACAGGCGCGATCAGGACATGGACAAGCATAGCAATTAGTCACGAGAATTCAATTGGCTTGGAAACCATCAATGGTGCGCCTAAAATTGCAGAAATGCTATATGAAGAGATTGACTTGCGTGTCAAGCGTTCAGGGGCACGCATGACCATCATTCCTGAACCAGCAAACAGCACATATAAAACAGTTCCCACCCCCGAAGAAGTCGAGGGGGCAAAGCAAAAACATGATATCCACCTCGTCAATACTGAAGAAATGCTGGACTATATCCTTAAGCACTACAGCTCAGAAGACCATCCAGAACACAGACAAGAATTAGAACATCGATGCAAAGCAGCAATCAACGCACATAAAGCAATCGTAAACGCAAAATTTGACCTAAACGATGATGACGACGCCTTCCAAGCGCCAGGCATGTAAATCACCAAATAGAAATGAACACTCAAACAAAAAGGCCACTCATTTTTGAGCGGCCTTTCTTAATTCTTACTGGGTGCACAAAGCACAGCCATTTTATTGACTGAGCAGGCAAAGAAGTTTAGAGGAGCGGAATGTAGGAAACCTACATGAGCACCGCAAAAATTTCTTTAACGCACTCAGTCGTAAAAATGACAAGCGACTACATCATGCCAGGCATTCCGCCCATTCCACCCATACCGCCGCCCATTCCGGCTGCGCCAGCGCCATCTTCAGACTCAACGTCCGTGATAACCGCTTCGGTTGTGATCAAAAGACCAGCAACAGACGCCGCATCTTGGAGGGCTGTACGAACAACTTTTGCAGGGTCGATGATACCGGCCTTAACAAGGTCACAGTAAGCACCCATCTGAGCATCAAAACCATAATTCGTGTCTTTTTGCTCTGAGAGCTTACCGACAATCACCGAACCTTCTTCACCAGCATTCGCACAAATTTGACGAATAGGAGCAGAAAGCGCGCGACGGATAATCTCAATACCAACATTCTGGTCTTCATTATCACCTGTCAGCTTCGCAAGTGCATTTCGTGCATAAAGAAGCGCAGTACCACCACCGGCAACAATACCTTCTTCAACAGCAGCGCGTGTCGCGTGAAGCGCGTCATCAACGCGGTCTTTACGCTCTTTCACTTCAACTTCAGTGATCCCGCCAACGCGAAGAACAGCAACGCCGCCCGACAATTTCGCCAAACGCTCTTGAAGTTTCTCTTTGTCGTAATCAGAAGAAGTCTCTTCGATTTGCGCTTTAATTTGCTTACAACGCGCCTCGATTTCTTTCTTATCGCCAGCACCATCAACAACAGTTGTGTCGTCTTTCGTGATTGCAACTTTCTTAGCAGTTCCAAGCATATCAAGCGTAACATTCTCAAGCTTGATACCAAGATCTTCAGAAATAACCTGACCACCTGTCAAAAGTGCGATGTCTTCAAGCATTGCTTTACGACGGTCACCAAAACCAGGTGCCTTAACAGCAGCAATTTTCAAACCGCCACGAAGCTTGTTCACAACAAGAGTAGCTAAAGCTTCCCCTTCAACATCTTCTGCAATGATCAACAACGGACGGCTAGACTGAACAACCGCTTCAAGAATTGGAAGCATTGCTTGCAAATTCGAAAGCTTACTCTCATGAAGCAAGATGTACGGGTTTTCAAGATCACACAGCATCTTGTCAGCATTTGTAATGAAGTATGGTGAAAGATAACCACGATCAAACTGCATACCTTCAACAATTTCAAGCTCATTGTTAAGGGCTTTTGCTTCTTCAACAGTGATAACACCTTCATTACCGACTTTTTCCATCGATTCTGCGATCATTTCGCCGATTTCAGCCTCTCCATTTGCAGAAATAGTACCAATTTGCTTGATCTCATCGTTGCTTTTCACGTTTTTCGCACGCTTTGCAATATCTTCAACAACAGCAATAACCGCCTTGTCGATACCGCGCTTAAGATCCATTGGGTTGCGACCCGCAGAAACGGCCTTGATGCCTTCACGAACAATTGATTGCGCCAAAACAGTCGCTGTCGTCGTACCATCACCAGAGTGATCATTCGCTTTAGACGCAACTTCACGAATCAACTGTGCACCAATATTTTGGCGCGGATTCTTAAGCTCGATTTCCTTTGCTACAGATACACCGTCTTTTGTTGTGCGCGGCGCGCCAAAAGATTTTTGGATCAAAACATTACGACCCTTTGGCCCCAATGTTACTTTTACAGCGTTGGCAATAAGATCAACGCCCTTTAACAGCTCTTCGCGAGCTTCTTCTTGAAATTGTACTTCCTTAGCACTCATAATTTTTCTCCTTTAAAGAAAATGTATAGTTCGTTCGTATAAAATTAAGCCGCAATGATGCCGATAATATCAGATTCTTTCATCACCATCAGCTCTTCGCCATCGATAGTAACTTCTGTGCCGGCCCATTTTGAAAAGATGACTTTATCACCTGATTTCACATCGAGGGCACGAATGTCACCGTTGTCATTAACGTAACCACTGCCTGTTGCAACGATTTCGCCTTCTGACGGCTTTTCTTCTGCTGTGCCTGGAATAATAATGCCACCTGCTGTTTTAGTTTCAGCTTCCGCGCGGCGGACAAGTACGCGATCATGTAAAGGACGAAATTTCATATTCGTATCTCCTTAGTTTATGGTTTAACAAGCGGGTTTTTCGAGTGTCTCCCCTAAACGGGCCAGACGAGGCGAAAACCCCTCCCAATGCACATTTTACTGCACACGTGAAGTCATATACCTTTTCAAATTTTTTCGCAAGATTTTTCGAAAAAGATGACAAAAATTTTAGAAATCAGGGCCATCATCTGGCTCAAAACCATCAAATCGCTGACCACGCGCTGCCATAATCTTCGCAACAACAACATCAACTTCTGGATCAGGAACATTAGAGGCATCGACAACAAACGTTTTCGCCGCCCCTGGGAATGCTATATCAGAGACGCCAGAAAAGACCATTTTAGGTTTTACCTCTGGCTGTTCTGAATTAAGCATTAATTTATCCGGATTCAACTGATCATCCGTTAATTTTTCTTGTAATGGCACAACATCACAAAATTGACCGAATAGACTTTCGTGATCTTTAACACTTAAAACTTGAGCCATAAGCTTTGCCAGCGCAGTCAGCTTTCCATCCTCATCATAGGCAGCAGAAACAAATTGAGTGCTTGTATCATTCGCATATATAAGAGGCGCCAAACCATCAAATGTCAAATCTCTTCCAGCATCATAATTACGCATGATTGAAAGGAGAGACGTCGTGTTTAAAACACCACCATTTATCATAGCCTTAGCAACCTCTGGTCTCATTATTTTTTTCATTTTTTTATCCCTCTACTTTTCACAAACACCTTAACAAAACTAATAAACTTACGTCAACAAACGCCTTATTAACACTTTATCAAGCCCTACATGTTACCATAATTTGAGAGCAAACCAATATTTTGGTATAGTAGATTATGTGCTTTGCCCGCTTTTGTTTATACAGCAGGCGCAAGTGACGACGAATATTTTTTAATATTTTAGGAACGCAGCAACGCACTGTAGAAA
>CAYGSA010000063.1:0-10231 GCA_964352375.1 uncultured Micavibrio sp. | reverse complement strand
GCTAAGGAGCTGGTTTACGCCGTGCCGACGGGGGTTCGATCTGTTGGGTTGTTTGTTGACCCGAGTGATGTGGTGCTTGAGCATGTTTTGGGGCGGGTGCAGCTTGACATGATTCAGTTACATGGAGAGGAGACTGTGGAGCGATGCGTGGAGATTAAGGCGCGTTATAATATGCCGATTATCAAGGCTTTTGGGGTTTGTGACGCTTCGGATTTAGAAGATATTGAGGAATATCGAGACGTTGCGGATATGTATTTATTTGATAACGTTAAAGGTGGGTCGGGGACGTGTTTTGATTGGTGTCTGCTTGAGGGGCTGAAATTCTCAAAGCCATGGATGCTTTCGGGTGGTTTGACAGTTGAGAATGTTTCGGATGCGCTTGCGGTTCTTTCGCCGAACGCTGTTGATGTTTCCTCCGGCGTGGAAGTCACGCGCGGCGAGAAAGATTCAGATAAGATCAGGGCTTTTCTTGCGGCGGTTAAGGGGCTTTAATTCGTTCAAACGCCACTAAGGCTTTCGGGCTATCGCCCGCCTTGTAGTCACTCGGTACAATTTCAAATTAAAATGTTCATTTTTATTTGAAATCACTATATAGTCCCGCGCATGAGCGTTAATTCATTTAAAAATCAGCCCGATGAACGCGGGCATTTTGGTCAATATGGCGGGCGTTACGTTGCAGAGACGTTGATGCCTTTAATCCTTTCTGTTGAACAGGCTTGGGAGGAGGCGAAAGCTGACCCTGCGTTTTGGGCCGAATTTGACGATTTGGCGAAACATTATATTGGTCGCCCTTCGCCGCTCTATTTTGCGAAGAAAACGACGGAGTATTTTGGCGGCGCTAAGGTTTATTTTAAACGTGATGAATTGAACCATACAGGCGCGCACAAGATTAATCACTGCATTGGTCAAGTATTGCTTGCCAAACGTATGGGTAAGACGCGCATTATTGCCGAAACAGGCGCGGGTCAACACGGCGTTGCAACGGCGACAGTGTGTGCATTGTTTGATATTCCTTGTGTGATTTTTATGGGCGCGAAGGATTTAGAGCGTCAGTCTCCGAATGTATTTCGTATGAAATTATTGGGCGCAGAGGTGCGCAGCGTCGAGAGTGGTTCTAGTTCGCTTAAAGATGCGATGAATGAAGCGATGCGTGATTGGGTCACGAATGTGCGCGATACATATTATTTGATTGGTACAGTTGCTGGGCCGCATCCGTTTCCGTCTATGGTTCGTGATTTTCAATCTGTGATTGGAACGGAAACCAAAGCGCAAATGATGGAGCGTGAAGGGCGTTTGCCTGACACGTTAATCGCGGCGATTGGCGGCGGGTCAAATGCGATGGGGCTGTTTCATCCGTTTTTAGATGACCCTGATGTGCGCATGATTGGCGTTGAAGCAGGCGGTATGGGCGTTAGTACGGAGAGCCATGCGGCGAGCCTAGCTGGCGGTAAGCCTGGTGTGTTGCATGGGATGCAGACTTATTTTTTGCAAGATGATGACGGGCAAATTCAAGAGGCGCACTCGATTTCTGCGGGGCTTGATTATCCTGGTATTGGGCCGGAGCATGCCTGGTTGTTTGATCGTAAACGCGTTGATTATGTTTCGGTTACGGATGATGAGGCGCTCGATGCGTTTCAGCTGTGCTCTAAGCTGGAGGGGATTATTCCTGCGCTTGAACCTTCACATGCAATGGCTCATGTTGCGAAAATTGCAGGTGACCTGCCGAAGGATCATATAATTGTTATGAATCTTTGTGGCCGCGGGGATAAGGATATTTTTACCGTAGCCGAAAAGCTGGGTGTGGAGATTTAAATTCTACTCTCGCTTGCTGCAAATTTCGATTTTTTGCGCTTCCGGTACTCACATACTTTATGTATGCTCCGTTCCGGTTCTGAAAGATCAAAATTTTCGCTTAACGCGTTAGCGGATTTAAGGGTGCAAGGAGTGAATATTGAAAGAGAATATGAGTCAGAATTACGAAGTTAAAGCTGGGCTGGATCGCGTTGAGGCGTTTGATGTTGTTGGTGTTTCATCTGTTATTAAAAATCGTGATGAGGCGTCTGAGCAGATTAACTCGCTTTGGGAGCGTTTTTTCAAGGAAAGCGTGGGGCAATCGGTTGAAAATCGCGTTGGTGATATTATTTATGCGGTGTATTCGGATTATGAAGGTGATTATACGAAGCCTTATCGCCTTACGATTGGCTATAAGGTTGATGGTGATGTGCTGCTTTTGAAAGACGAACAACGCGATGCGTTGCTTCGTGATGGGCTTCATCGCGTTCAGGTTGAGACGGCAGATTATGCAATGATGAGTGCGGCAGGCGAGCAGCCTAAAGCTCTGCTCGAAACATGGACAGCGGTTTGGCAATCGGATTTGGTTCGTTTGTATCAAACCGATTTTGAAGTTTATGGGCAGCGGTTTTTTGAAGATGGGGTGCATGAGGTGCTTGTTTCTATTGGGGTTAAAGTATGAGTAGAATTGATGCGAAATTTAAGTCATTAGATCGAGCTGCGCTTGTGACGTTTATCATGGCGGGTGATCCGAGTATCGCGGAGAGCCTTGAAGTTTTGAAGGGCTTGCCTGAGGCTGGTGCGGATATTATCGAGATCGGCATGCCGTTTACCGACCCTGCGGCGGATGGGATCAGTATTCAAAGAGCGGGGCAGCGCGCTCTTAAGGCTGGTGCAACAATGAAGACGACGCTTCAGATGGTGCGGGATTTTCGCACTGGTGATGATGATACGCCGATTGTTTTGATGGGATATGCAAATCCGCTTTATGCTTATGGTCTTGAGGTGTTTGCGAGGGATGCGTCGAAGGCGGGCGTTGATGGTTTGATTATTGTTGATTTACCGCCCGAGGAAGACTCTGAATTGCGTCAGTTCACGGATCAATATGGTTTGGATATCATTCGTTTGATTACGCCTGTTACAGATGAAGAGCGGCTTCCTGTCGTTTTAGATGGGGCGAGTGGTTTTCTTTACTATGTATCAATTACAGGCGTGACGGGTACAGCAAGCGCGGATATGCAAGCTCTTAAGCCTCATTTGGATCAGATTCGTGCCCAGAGTGATTTGCCGATTGCGATTGGTTTTGGCATTAAAACACCTGAAGATGCACGGGCTATGGCAGCCCTTGGTGATGCGGTTGTGGTTGGTTCTGCGATTGTGGATCAGGTGCATAATAAGGATCGAACCCTTGAGTTTGTAACATGTCTCGCTACGGCTCTGGCTTGACTTTTTAGCACATATGAAGATAAGGTAACCCCATGAACTGGCTATCAAATTTTATTCCCCCACGTATTCGCTCTTTTGTTTCTGAACAGAAAGAAGTGCCTGATAATTTATGGCAGAAATGCTCTTCGTGTGAAGGGATGCTTTTCCATCGTGACTTAGATTCGCATCATAATGTTTGTTATCATTGCGGGCATCATTTGCGTCAGAGCGTGAAAGATCGTCTTGAAATGCTTTATGATGGTGGCTCTTATGATATCATTGATTTGCCGAAAGTTGCGCTTGATCCGCTGAAGTTTAAAGATAGGAAGAGATATACTGACCGCATCAAAGAAGCGCAGGCAAAAACAGGCTTAAAAGAGGCTGTTACAATTGCGATTGGTAATATTGGCGGCATGAAAACTGTTATTGTTGCATTTAATTTCCGTTACATGGGTGGATCAATGAGTGCGGTTGTTGGTGAAGCGATTGTTAAAGGTGCGGAACTAGCAGTCAAGGAAAAGGCTGCATTTATTACTGTTCCTGCCTCTGGTGGCGCGCGTATGCAAGAGGGGATGATTTCTTTGATGCAAATGCCGCGCAGCATTATTGCCGTTGAGATGGTGAAAGATGCTAAACTTCCTTATATTGTTATTCTTACAGACCCGACGACGGGTGGTGTGAGTGCATCCTTTGCTATGGTTGGTGATGTTCATATCGCTGAGCCAGGTGCAATGATTGGTTTTGCCGGTCGCCGCGTTATTGAAGAGACTGTGCGCGAAACTCTGCCTGAGGACTTCCAAACTGCGGAATATCTTCTTGAGAATGGTATGGTTGATATGGTTGTGCCGCGCAGTGAGATGAAGGCTGTGCTTGTGAATATCATAAGTATTCTCATGCAGAAAACTCCTTCTTATGATCCTGATGACTCAAAAAAGAGCCATAAGTCTGATCATGTGGAAGCCATTTCTGAGCAGGAAAAAGAGAATGCAAAAAAGGCGTCGTTTCAGGCTAAGGCTGCGCAGAATGCAGGTAAGAAGGTGATTTCGCAGAATTCTCGCGATGTGACCGGACAAGTGAAAAAAAAGACTGCGTCTGCTTAAATGCATCAGGGCGATCTTACCCACAGCGACATTGATTTACAAGCAAAATTGGAAAAAATTTATGCTTTGCGCCGCACGCGCAGCAAAGTGAATTGGGATCGTGATTATTTTTTGAAATTATTGGACTCTTTTGGTTGTCCGCACTTATCTTTGCCGCCTGTCATTCATGTTGCGGGGACAAATGGTAAGGGGTCTGTGATTGCGTTTTTGCACAGCATTCTAGAGGCGCAGGGGTATAAGGTGCATGCTTATACGTCTCCGCATTTGATTGATGTGAATGAGCGCATTGTTCTGGCAGGAGAGCCAATTAATAATGCTTTGCTTGCGGAGCTTATTGATCAGGCCCTTGAATATGTCGGCGATACGCCTTTGTCGTTTTTCGAGATTATAACAGCAGTTGCGTTTAGGGCTTTTGCAGATACCCCTGCTGATGTTCTTTTGTTGGAGGTTGGTTTGGGAGGGCGGCTGGATTGTACGAATGTGATCGAGGCTCCGATCGCTACAGTTATTAATCGTATTTCGATGGATCATATGGACTTTTTGGGCAACAAGCTTGATCTTATTGCTGCGGAAAAGGCGGGGATTATGAAGGCTGGTGTTCCGTGTTTGATTGGCGCGCAAGAAAATGCTGCATTGGCTGTATTAAAGAAAAAAGCGAATGAAGTTGGGGCTGAGATTGTTTCTGATTGGTCGATTGATGGTGATATGCGCTTTACGTTCGGGGGAGAGGTCTATGATTTTCCGATGCCGTCTTTGACGGGTGTGCACCAGGTTCAAAATGCGGGTTTGGCTTTGGCGACTTTGTTTGCGGTGTGTAAGATGCTTCATGTTTCGCATGAAGCTATGTCGAAGGGCCTCCGAAATGTGCAGTGGCCGGGGCGGTTACAGCGTCTTCCTTCTGCGATTTACGGCGTTTCTGAAAATATGGAGATATGGCTAGATTGTGGGCATAATGATAGTGCTGGGGCGGCTTTGGCGGCCTTTGTTCGGGGCTCGGATAAGCCTGTCTATTTGGTGATGGGGATGTTACAGACGAAAATACTTGATGGTTTCTTAGAGCCTTTGCGCGGCTTGGTTCAGGGGATTTATGTTGTGCCGCTGGCTCAAGATGAGTGTTATACTGCTGCTGATATAGAGGGTGCATTTGACTGCGTCAGTGTGCAAGATGCGATTCGTGTTATTGTTCAACATCATAAAGAGGCATGTATCTTGATTGTTGGGTCTGTATACCTTGCAGGAGATGTGCTAAAAACCTTGCGTGATTTGGCTTGATTTGGGATAATATAGTTATGGCTCATAAAATTTTTCTTGTTGATGATGATCGTAATATTTTAACTTCTGTTTCTATGGCTTTGAAGGCTGAGAATTATGAGGTTGAAACCTTTAATGACGGTGAAGCAGGGCTTGAGGGTATTTTAAAGGGGCAGCCTGATTTGGTTGTTTTAGATGTTAAAATGCCGCGTATGGATGGTATTGAAGTTTTGACGAAGTTGCGTGAAATCAGCCAGATTCCAGTGATTTTCTTGACGTCTAAAGATGATGAAGTTGATCAGGTTATTGGCCTTCGTATGGGGGCGGATGATTATATTACGAAGCCGTTTTCGCAAAGATTACTGATTGAGCGTGTTAAGGCGTTGCTCCGTCGTAGAGATTTGATGCTTGCCGATCAGAAAGGTACCGTTTCTCAGGATGAAAATATTAAATATGGTGATTTGGTTTTAGATGATTCTCGTCATCTTTGCGCTTGGAAGGAACAGCCTCTTAATTTAACAGTTACTGAGTATTTGCTTGTTAAGGCTTTGGCGTCTCGTCCAGGGCATGTGCGCAATAGAGATCAGTTGATTGATATGGCATATGGTGAGAATATGTACGTTGATGATAGAACCGTTGATTCGCATATCAAACGGGTGAGAAAAAAGTTTAAGAAGGCTGATGACACGTTCGATAAAATCGAAACACTCTACGGAGTCGGATACCGATACAAAGAAGAGTAACCGCTGGTTTCGGGCATCTTCACATCGTGGTGAAATAGAGCAGCTTTTTGATTTGTATTGGGGTGGTAAAGAGCGTCGTATTACAGGTCTTACTGTTCGGATTATTGGCGTTAATGTTCTTGCTGTTATTTGTCTTGTTTTGGGTGTGATTTATCTGGGGCAATATCATTCGCGGTTGGTTGAATCGAATCTTAAGAAATTTCAAACTGAAGTTATGCTTGTTACGGCCGCTATTACAGATGGTTATAGCATGGAAGTTGATTTGGACACGAATCGTCTTGAAATGCTGACTGGGCGGTTGAGTGCGACTCTTGGGAAAAGAATTTTGATTTTTGATATGAATGATCAAATGGTTTTTGATTCTCACAGAGTCGTAAAGCAGCATAATATTCAACCGATCTTTCGGGTTTTAATGCAAGAACCACGCAAGCTCCAGAGTGTTGAAATTCTAAAGCAAACTGCGGGTTGGGTGGCGTCTTGGTTTTCGCAATATGACAGGTTGGATATTTTTACGGGAGTGGGCTCTCAATATGCCAATGATTATTCTGACGTGGTTGATGCAAAACGGCAAAATTTTAGCCTTTCAGCTTGGCGAGATATGCAGGGCGATGTTGTTTTAACCTCGGCGATGCCAATTCTTCATAATTCCAAGATTGTTGGGATTGTTATGTTGGTTGCCGATGATGAGGGTATAAAAGAAGATCTTGCGGATGCATGGTTTAATATTCTGCAGATATTTCTTGTGACGCTGTTTATTACAATTGCGCTGTCTATTTATCTTTCTGGCGTAATTGCGCGACCCTTACGTAAACTTGCGCAAGCCGCTGAGAATGTGCGGCGGGGCAAGTTAAAATACACCGAAATTCCGGATATGAGTGATCGTCATGACGAGATTGGCGAACTTTCAATCGTGCTTAGGGATATGACCTATGCTTTGTGGGAGCGAATGGATACGATTGAGGCGTTTGCGGCGGATGTTGCGCATGAGATTAAGAATCCGCTGACATCCCTGAAAAGTGCGGTCGAAACCGCGGGTATTGTTAAGACAAAAGCGGATCGCGACAAGTTATTGAATATTATTAGGCATGATATTGAACGGCTTGACCGTTTGATTACAGATATTTCGAATGCGTCCCGCCTTGATGCGGAGCTTTCGCGTGAGAGCTTTGATGTGATTGATTTCAAAGCGCTTATGCGGGAGTTGCTCGATTCATATAAAAGCCCGCTAGAGCGAGAGGCGATTAATCATGCGAATAGTGATGAAGCGCTTAAAGACGGAGTTATGATTACGCTGGATTTGCCGCAATATGATGAGATTGCTGTGCGCGGCAGTGAAGGGCGGCTTATACAGGTGTTTCAGAATATTCTCTCTAATGCTCTGTCATTTTCACCGATTAAGACAACGATCAAGGTTTCCGTGGTTGTTAAGGGGCGGCGTGTTACGGTTACGATTGATGATGAAGGTCCTGGAATTCCTGAGAATAGATTGAAGTCTATTTTTGAGCGCTTTTATTCAGAGCGGCCTGATTATGAGGAATATGGGCGTCACTCGGGGTTGGGCTTGTCGATTTGTAAGCAGATTATTACCGCGCATAATGGGGTGATTTATGCGGAGAATCGTATAGATTCCCGAACAGGCGATGTTCTGGGTGCACGTTTTGTTGTTGTTTTGAACATGGATCAAGTGCATTAGTTTTTCTTGCAGTTTTAGCTTTTTTCACGTATTTTCTATAAAATTATATAAGATTATAAAAAATTTAAAGTGGTAAAAATATGGTTGATACTCTTACAGCACAGTTTCCAGATGGTGATGGATCGATCAAGGCGCGTGTGACGAATAAGGCCGTTGCCTTGGGAAAAGTCTTTAAGCGTTCTCATACTTCTTATCCGGTCGATGTTGAAAATGTCAGGTCTCAATTAAGTTCTGATGTTGAAAAAAATGTTGAAAAACAAAATTTTGATGATGCGCATCGCGCTGCAGTAAACGCTTTCAGTGAACAATTATCTTATGCAGAAGCGAACATGATTGATGAAATAAGTGATATCGCAATAGAAAGTATGCAGGCAGAGCTTACTTTATTATCGGGTATCAAAAAAAGAGTTAATACGAAGATTGACGAAGGGTTTTCGGCGCAGACTGCTATTTCTGTGGTTTATCAAGAGTCTATTAATAGAGCTCATAAAAGCGCAGACTCTCTGGAAAAAAGCGCTGATTCTGAAGTGGATGCAGAAGAAATAGCGCGAATTAAGGCAACAGCCTATAGAATTCGTAAACAAGCTATTGAATTTGATCAGCACCGTAGTTTGTTGATAGGGCATCTTCAAGGCAGTCCGCCCGTAACTCTTAATGATATGCAGAGCGGTTCTGTTTTGGTGGTGAGTAGTTTGTCTATGAGTGATCTAATGCATTTTGTTGATCCTGATACAGGTGCAAAACGTGTTGAAGGTATAATCGTTGAAGAAGGAAGTATGCATAGTCATGCGATGATCTTGGCGCAGTCTATGGGCATTCCGGTTGCAAGGGTAGACCAGAAAGATTTTGGTCGTTTTAAACAAGGCAATAGTGTCATCATAGATGGGGCTGGCTATACACAAAAAGCCTTTCTTAATCCTGATGCTGATTTGCAGTCAAAATATAGGGCTGACCGCACAGCTTATCAAAATAGGGATATCGCTCTCATTGAAAAATGGAGTGGTGATCGTTTTGCACAGATGCAAAACGAGGAGAAATTTAATGTTCACGTTAACTATGGGATGTCTTTTGAGGCTCATATGATTCGTGATGCTGGTGCGCGTGCTCTCGGGCTTGTGCGCACTGAGCAATATATGGATGCTAGGTCTGAAGGCACAACCACGGTTGATGACCATCTTAGAATTTTGCGTAATAGTATGCAGATTTGTTGCCAGGAACAGGATGAGCTTAATTATATTCCTATGACTGTGCGCACGATTGACCTTGCGGGCGATAAGGGTGAAGGTTTAAGTGCGAAAGCGAGAAAAGATAGAGAATTAGAGGTAACACGAGACCAGTTTAAAGCGCTTTTGATGCTCAAGCAGGAACTGTGTGATCTTGATCAAGAACATAACCCTGGCGATAATAAGTTTGTGCGAAAGCTGCAGGTTATGATTCCTAATACACGTAATAATGAGCATTTTTTAGAGTACCAAGATATGCTTGATGAGGCTGCGCAAGAGCTTGGTATAGCGACTTTTAAGCTTGGTACGATGATTGAGAATTCATTTTCTGTTTATCATGCAAGTACTATGGATGCCGCGTTTTTGTCGATTGGAACAAATGATGCTTATCATCATGGTGCGGGGATTTTTCGCTATGACAATGAAAGTAATGCTCTTTATGACCCTACCGATCCTGCTTTTTTAAATATGATCCAATATGTTGTGGCAACCGCCGATGAGAAAGGGATCAAGGCTAGTCTTTGTGGAAACATGGCGTCTGAGGTTGAATATTTTGCATTATTGGTTGGATGTGGTTTGCGTGATATCTCTGCGGGAGCGTCGCAAGTTCCTATTCTTAAGGAACTCGCGAGTCGTATTGACCCTGAGGATGCTCAAGAGCTGGTTGGTGAGTTAAAGAATATAACAGGCCGTAATGCACGCGCTGAGCGTGAGGCGCGTTTGGCGGGATGGAATAAAAAGCATTTGGGTCTTAATCCAGACGGAAGTTTGAATATGGATGGTTTTGAGACGAGGACGCCGAGCCAGATCGCGACTATGGATGATGGTGGTGAGCAGGACATTGAGGTTGCGCCACAGTAGTTTTAACGCATTGTTTTTTATTGATTATTTGGGTTTCCTTCATTCTGTTTTTGAGTTTTATGGGGGGGGGTGCTCTTACTCTTAATGGGAAAAGGCGGATCGTTTGACCCGCCTTTGTTATTTCTTCGGCGCGGTTAGGGCGCC
>CAYGSA010000062.1:0-10275 GCA_964352375.1 uncultured Micavibrio sp. | reverse complement strand
TTAAAGCTATATTTTTGAATTTATATATTGTGAATAACGGGGATAGAACTCATTTATTAAGCACTTTCTTACAAATACTTACATCTTGGGGATTTCCAATTACATTTTCATTACAGAATTTTATAAGTGATTGTTCTCTCTGCTCAGGTGAATATTTCCATTTTTTGTATCCGTCATAGCCTATTGGTAATAGAAAAAATACTAAACACAGAATTAATGAAGTCATTATTTTTTTCTGCAGCTTTTTATTTTTATCTCTGTATTGCTTGACTACACAACTAGTGGCGAACATGAGCATTATGCAAGATAGTACATAGAATGCTGCTGGTAGTATGCCCATAGTGCTCATTTCACTGCCTCTAGTAAGGCAATCTGTTAACTCACAGATTTCTTCTCGTGTGACTTTGTTCATAGTGTTTTACTGATTTTAAATTTTATTTCACAAATAAAACCTAGAAGAGCGTTTGAACCTCCGCTAGGTTTTAAAATTTATAAATTGTGAATAACGGGGATATTATGCCGCGTCTTCAGCTTTTTCTTCTTCAGCGTCCGCTTCTGCGATTTCAGCAGGAACGTCTTCAAAGACTTCTTCGGCTTCGGCAAGAACTTCTTCTTGCGTTGGCTCTTGAGCATCAGCAACCAAAGCACGGCCTGTGTCAGACTGGATTTGGGCTTCTTCTGGTGAGCGCGCGATGTTTACGATCACTTCAACTTTCACTTCTGGGTGCAAGATCAATTCAACTGGAATAAGACCAATTGTCTTGATGTTTTGGTTTAGATACACCATAGAGCGCGTGATTGTTTCTTTTGACCCTGCCGTTACCGCTTCAGCGATGTCGCGAGAGGCTACAGAACCAAAAAGCTGACCAGATTCAGAGGCTTGGCGGATCACAGGAACTTTAATTCCTTCGATCTTTTTCGCAAGCTTTTGCGCTTCTGCTTTTTTCTTATCGTTTTCTGCTTCGAGCGTTTTCTTTTGCGCTTCGAAATAGGCTACGTTTTCTTTACTTGCGCGAAGGGCTTTCTTCTGCGGGAGAAGGAAGTTACGGGCAAAGCCAGGTTTTACATTTACGATCTCACCGAGTTCGCCGAGTTTTTCGACGCGTTCGAGCAAGATGACTTGTGTTTGTGACATTATTCTCTCTCCTAATATCTTGAGCTAGGGCGGCTGCTTTGGCCTTGATCTGTGTCATGCTGTACATATGGCATAAGGCCCATGTAGCGCGCATTTTTGATCGCTTTGGCAAGCTCGCGTTGTTTTTTCTGTGATACGGCTGTGATACGGCTTGGAATCATCTTGCCGCGCTCTGAAACGTAACGTCCAAGAAGACGTGTGTTTTTCCAGTCAATCGCCGGCGCATTTGGCCCAGTGAAGGGACATGTTTTTTTGCGGCGAAAAAATGGGCGTTTTACTGTTGGTGCGTCTGTTGCTGACATTATGCGGCTTCCTTATCTTCTCTTGGTTTACGGTCTGAGCGGTCATCATCGCGTCTTGGCTTGCGATCGTCATCGCGTCCGCCCTTATCCATCATCGCTGATGGCCCGTCAGATAATTCTTCCTGACGTGTTGTAAGGTAGCGCACAACATCTTCGTGAAGACGCATTTGACGTTCCATTTCGTGCAATGCTTCTGGCTCTGCTTCCATCTCTATTAGGATGTAGTGACCTTTGCGGGCTTTGTTGATTTTATATGCAAATGTTTTCAGTCCCCAAAACTCAGTTTTGTTGATCTTGCCTTTTGCATCTGTAATGATTTTTTCAAAGTGCTCTGTCATCGTTTTAACTTGAGCGTCCGTCAAGTCTTGACGTGCGATGTACACGTTTTCATAGTAAGGCATATTTTTTCCTCTCGGTTTGTCAGCTGGCAATTTACCTTGTTTACCAGCGAGGTTTGTTTAAATGTAGGTGCAATATATGGATTCTGGCGGGGAATGCAAGGTTTTTTTGTTGGCGAACAATGTGATGCCTTGATTCTTATGTTTAAAACAGCAAACAACGCAGTGCATTGCTTCGCGGCTACACTGGGTCGAATTGCCTATGGTTTTCAGCTTTTGCAGCGCGGTGTTTTTTTAGGGCGGGTTGAATGTCATTAATGAACGCCATGAAGTGTAGGTCGTCGACGTATTCTTGTTTTGCTTTGAATATGAAGGTTCTTTCGTACTCGCCTTGCTTCTGCAATTTGACAATGAAATCGTACTTTAAGTTTGTGCCCATAATTGGATGCTCAACTATGTCTAGGCCTGCTGCTAAATCTGGGTTTTCTTTTGAAGGATCAGAATGACCCCACTTTCACCGCCTTATATACGTTATCATAATGCCTAACCCAACCAACACGGTTTCGTCTTGATCTTGGATATCAAAGCTGAATTCTGTTTCTGATAGGCCGTTCATACCGCTTCACTTTTTTATGTATAAAATTATGGCGGAGTTGACAAAAAACTGCAAGCTTTTATGGTCTTCGCATACTTAACCACAAGGAGCATTAATATGGCGCGCGCATTTGTATTTCCGGGACAAGGGTCACAATTTATTGGGATGGGGCAGGATTTGGCCGAGACTTTCACTGAGGCGCGTGAGGTATTTGAAGAGGTTGATGAGACGCTGTCGCAGAAATTGAGTGCGCTTATGTTTAGCGGTGATGAGGCCGATTTGAACATGACGGAGAACACGCAGCCTGCGCTGATGGCGGTGTCTATGGCGGTTGTGCGAGTGCTTGAGGGGCAAGGGAATATTAAAGTTGCCGAAAAGGCGGATTATGTGGCGGGGCATTCTTTGGGGGAATATCCTGCGCTTTGTGCGGCGGGGGTGATTGGTTTGGCGGATACGGCGCGTTTGCTCAAATTACGTGGGCAGTCAATGCAAAAAGCTGTACCTGTTGGGGTTGGCGCGATGGCGGCGATTTTGGGGCTGGATTTTGATGTGGTGGCCGAGATTGCAGACAAAGCGGCAGAGGGCGAGATTTGCGCGGCGGCGAATGACAATTCAGATGGACAGGTTGTGGTCAGCGGCCATAAAGCCGCAGTTGAACGCGCGGCTGCACTTGCGAGCGATGCGGGTGCGCGCAAGGCGGTGATGCTTCCTGTTTCGGCACCTTTTCACTGTGAGTTGATGGCTCCTGCGGCGGATACGATGAAGCTCGCGTTGAATGATACTGTTTTTGGGGTGCCTTGCGTTCCTGTTGTTGCAAATGTTACGGCACAAGGTGAAGATGCGCCCGATGTTTTGCGTGATTTACTGGTGAAGCAGATTACCGGCACTGTGCGCTGGCGCGAGAGTGTTTTGTATATGGGCAATCAAGGCGTTGATGACATGGTTGAGATGGGCGCGGGGAAAGTGCTCTCGGGGCTTGCGCGGCGCATTAATCGTGACATTAAGTGTGAAGCTGTTGGAACGGTGGAACAAATTGAGGCGTTGATTGAGCGGTTAGGATAATTTTGACATATTCTTTATTAAAGGTTAGAAACTATTATGGATGAATTACAAAGGCCATTTAGAGAAAAGGGTGGAGCACATTATACAAGCGAGCTGGAGCACAGGCGTGCTTTAAAAGATGAAGCCGAAAAAGTTGCGCAAGATGTTACTGCGCAACTCAAAAAGTCTATCGATGATTATGTGCCATGGGACGGTGAAGAAGAGGGAGATAGGTTTCCTTTCGTTACCACTGTGCCTTTTTCGGATGACTGTTCTTTAAATATTCGTGAAGGCCTATCAGATCATGATATGGCGGCCTTTTTATACGAGGCCTTTTGCTACAGAGATGGGCTTTGTGATGACTTGCCAGAGCCAATTGATGAAATTAGCTTAGATCGAGGCGCTATTGCTTCACTCCTTGATTTTCCGACTGACCATGAAATTAACATCAGCATTGCAATCGCGACTGGATCAGCTCTTGCGAGTCGTAAAACTCTTGTTGTGTTTGAACATTGCGGTATCAGCATTGACGTTCCTAAGGATGCTACGCCTAAAGATATTCTAGAATTGTACAAAGCACAAGCTGCTGAAGTTTTGCGTATGAGGGATTTCCGCCATGGGAATACGGTGGGTATCGGCGTTATTGAATCAACTGATGAACCCGATGGATTAAGCTAAGCGTCAACCGTTTGCTCTTGGTTTTGACCTTCCGTAGGCTCCCACAAATTCGCTTGGGCGGTTTTGATGTTTTCGGCTAGGTCTGAGAGTGCGGCTTGTACGTGATCATGTTTCAGATATTGCCCATGGATTTTAGCAGCAGCGCGGATTTCTTGGATGCGGTCGCTCATTTTGAAGAAATCATCGAAATCTACGCTGACATGGGTCAGGTTATTTTCTTCTGTGCCTTCCACTGACTCTGCTATGCCTTGCAGGGCATTGAGGAGCTCTGTTCGGTGCTCTTTCAGGAGCGGATCGTCTGTTGCATGCGCGACTTGCGCTTCGAGGCACATTTTGCGGGCTTCTTTAAGCTGATCGCATAGCTTTACGCCATTCGGGCTGGCGAACTGCCTCGCCATTTCTGTTTGATCAATTATCTGTTTGATGGGGGCGAAGACGTTTTCGAACACGCTGCGCTCTATACGGATATCAGGGCGATAGGCTTGAAGCGGCGCTGCATCTTGGCGCGCACGGTCAAATTGCTGTCTGAATTCTACTGATATACTCATCTACTCTATTTATACCATTTTTTAACTTCGTAGCACAAACTTTGCTTTTAATGCAATAATTTGCGTCTTTTCATAAACTTTGCGCGCTCAGTCTTATGCTTATCGCAGGGTTTACAAGGCACGCGTGACCCTTTAAACCTGAATTATACTATATAGAGAAAAGGTTAATTAATTATGTTTAATTTATCGGGGAAAACAGCTCTTGTCACTGGCGCTACAGGCGGTATTGGCGGCGAGATTGCAAAGGCTTTACACGCGCAGGGCGCGGTTGTTGGTATTTCTGGTCGTAATGAGGAAAAATTGAACGCTTTGGCAACCGAACTTGGCGAGCGGGTTCGCGTTTTGGCGGCGGACCTTTCAAGCGGTGAGGCCATTAAAGACCTTGTGAAGCGCGCCGACGAGGCGATGGGGCAGATTGACATTTTGGTGAATAATGCGGGTTTAACGCGTGATGGGCTGTCGATGCGCATGAGCGCCGATGATTGGCAGAATGTTTTAGATGTAAACTTGACCGCGCCGTTTAAGCTGGCGCAAGCGGTTCAGCGTGGGATGATGAAGCGTCGTCATGGGCGTATTATTAATATCTCTTCTGTTGTTGGTGTGACGGGCAATCCAGGGCAATGTAATTATGTTGCGTCCAAGGCGGGGATGATTGGCTGGAGCAAGGCGATGGCCGCAGAAGTTGCGAGCCGCGGGATTACAGTCAATGCGATTGCACCGGGCTTTATTGCTACGGCGATGACAGAGGCGCTGACTGATGATCAGAAGGCGAAGATTAATGCGACGATTCCAGCTGGGAAGATGGGCGCATCAGAAGATATTGCGGCGGCTGCGGTTTATTTGGCGTCAGACGAGAGTGGCTATGTGACGGGTCAAACAATGCACGTCAATGGTGGGATGGCGATGATTTAATGAGGACTCTGCCATTCTATCAGAAGCTAGGATATGCCGGAGTTTTACCGTTTATTATCTGCACGATTGGCCTCTTGATTGCCGATCAGGGCGTGTTGCGGAGTGTGTTCATTCTGACGCAGATGGCCTATGGCGGGATGATCCTGTCGTTTCTGGGTGGGGTGCATTGGGCGCATGCTTTGCCGAAGAACAATGAGCGTCAGATGATGCTGGCGATGATCCCTACGATTGCGGGATTGTTTCTGTTTATTCTCCCTGTGGTGCTTCAGGTTTATTCCTTGTCGTTGTTCGGGATGGCTCTTGGGTTTTTGATGCTTTATATAATGGATAAGCGCTATTTGAACGCCGATCAACTTCCGTGCGGCTATATTGCGTTTAGACGGAAAATTACGATGATTGTTTTTAGCTGTTTGGCGGTGTCTATTATGAGCGTCAGTTTTTATGGTTGAGTTGGTTCTTTTCGATTGTGATGGCACATTGGTGGATAGCGAATATCTCAATAATCTGGCGATGATTAAAGTACTGCAAGGCTTTGGGCTGACTGACTATACTATTGAATACGCCCTGAAAAACTTTGTTGGTTTGCGGTTTAGCCATATTATAAAGAATATATCCGATGAGACGGGTTTTAATTTCCCAGATAATGCAGCAAAACTCTATTTAGAGACGGTGGCTGGACTCACAGTGGAACATATGAAGCCTGTTGCAGGCGCACGAGAGATGGTTTTAACCGCCCAAGTGCACTTTGAAACCTGCGTTGTCTCAAACGGGGAGCGGAATAATGTGCTCTCTGCGCTCAAATTTGTTGGGCTGGATGATTTATTTGAAGAGGTTTTCGTGTTTACAGGTCTGATGGCGCCCAATCCTAAGCCTGCGCCTGATTTGTTCCTGCTGGCAGCGGAGCGTAAAAGCGTAGCGCCTCAACACTGCCTTGTGATTGAAGATAGTGGAACGGGCGTTCGTGCAGGCCTTGCGGCAGGTATGGAAGTTTGGGGCTTTTGGGGTGCGCATGGCGATGAAGCCTATGGCGCGCAGTTACAGGATGCAGGGGCGCACCGCGTCTTTGGCTCTATGCGCGATGTTCAAAGCGCCCTATCGTCTTATTTTTAACTACACCCTCTGCCTTAAACAAATTTGCGTTCATCGCGATGTAGATGCCTGCGGAGGCGTGTTCGGCTTGCGCTATAGCATATCCCATGTTGAACCCTGCATCGCTCATAGCGAACTCTTTGAGGGGGATCATCGCGCCCGTCAGGATAATGGTTTTGTCTGTTTTACCCATATGCTGCGACAGATAGCGCGCGGTTTCAGGCATTGTGTCTGTACCGTGGGTAATGAGTATTTTTGTATGCTTTGATTTTTCGACGGCTTGGACAATTTCTTTTCTTATGTTATCCGTCATTGCCCGGCTGTCGAGCATACAAAGCATCTCAAACTCTATTTCTGGATAGAGCTTTATTTTATCAGCGAGATAATCTGTGATTGCTGTTTTTTGGCTGACGATTGTTGTGGCCTTTGCGGGGTCAAAAAAAGAATCGATAGTGCCGCCTGTTAGGATGATGTGAATTTTAGTCATTCTTCTACCTTTGCGATTCTTAAAATATTTGTTGTTCCCGCGACATTGAAAGGCATGCCCGCGGTCATGATAAATCGGTCACCTTTGCGTAAGAATCCTATATCTTGCGCTACTTTTGCGGCGAAACGGGCGGGGCCAGTGAAGTCATCAAGGCCGGATTCATTATGAACGGGAAATACGCCGTAGGAGAGTGCGAGCCTGCGGGCGACCTTGATGTCAGGGGTGAGGCAAAGGATTGGTACCTCAGGGCGTTGGCGCGCGGTTCTGAGGGCTGTGGAACCTGATTTTGTGTAATTCACGATTAGCTTGGCCTCTACATCTTGCGCCACATAATAGGCCGCTGTTGTGATCGCATCGGATGGCGTGCCGAGGGCTTCGGGATGGGCGGCCTCCATCATTTCTAGATATGTCGGATCGCTTTCGGTGCGCATACAAATGCGATCCATCATTTCCACGGCTTTTACCGGGTAATCCCCGACAGCGGTTTCGGCGGAGAGCATGACGCAATCTGCACCGTCATAGACTGCGGTGGCGACGTCAGAAGCCTCGGCGCGTGTTGGGCGGGCGTCGCTGATCATGGATTCGAGCATTTGTGTTGCGACAACTATGGGCTTGCCGCGTTCACGCACCATTCGCACGACTTTTTTTTGCGCGGCTGGAACGTCCTCTGGTGGAATTTCAACGCCGAGATCACCGCGAGCAAGCATCACGCCATCTGCGTGCTCTACGATGTCCTCCAGATCAGCGAGCGCAGAGGGTTTTTCGATTTTCACCATCAGGGCGGCGCGGCCTTTTATGAGGCTTTGCGCTTCGATTACGTCTTCGGCGCGTTGTACGAAGCTTTGGGCGACCCAGTCGACATCCATCTTTAGCGCAGCTTCGAGGTCGATTTTATCTTTTTCGGTCAAGGCAGGAATAGGCAAGACTATGCCTGGTATATTAAAGCCCTTATTATTACTGAGCTTTGAGCCTGCCTGAACGATGCCTTCGAGATAGCCCTGCCCTTTTTCGGTTATTTTGATGCGCACCTTGCCGTCATCAAGGAAGATAAGGCTGCCGACATCCATGGCTTCGATGACTTCGGGGTGGGGGAGGTGGACACGGCTTTCGTCGCCAAGTGATTCTTCAAAATCGAATCTGAAGCTCTGATTCTTTTGCAGGTCAATCGAATCGTCTTCAAACTTTCCAATTCTCAGTTTTGGCCCCTGCATGTCGGCTACAATGCCTATTGGCCGCCCTGTGCGCTGTTCACAGGCGCGAATCCAATCCACGGACTTTTGATGATCCGCGTGCGCGCCATGCGAAAAGTTCAAACGAAACAGGTCGACGCCTGCCTCGAAGAGAGAATCGATTCCTTCTTGGCTTGAACTTGCGGGGCCAAGTGTTGCCAATATCTTGGTTTTCCTGAATTTGCGCATGATTTTTATTCCTTTTTTCTGCCTGAATGGTAACAGAATGATCTTCTATATCTAGTGGCAAAGTTGTTCTTAAACACCTAAAACAACTTTTTTTCACAAGGTATAAGTTTTGGGATATGTCGTTTTTTGTCTTTTGAATCAGAGTTTTCTGCGTGCACACCTGAAGTTTTAGGAATATAGTCAAATTGGCATGATATACGAGATGTAGTATGTTACCTCTCAGATGATCACAAGAGATTGTGGTTTTTGTCCCCCGGAACATTCTTTGAATGACCTCCAAAACAGAATTATAAAACTATAACCTAATCAAGGGAGTATTATCCATGTTTGACGTTGCGCAGATGGAAAGAGGGAACCGTGTCGAGATTGATAGATCACGAGATGAGAACCTTACAGAATTTGGTAAAGCCACTTTAACCGACCGTTATTTGATGCCTGAGGAACAATATCAGGATTTGTTCGCCCGTGTATCGATGTATTATGGTGATGATAGTGAGCACGCACAGCGTATTTACGATTATATTTCCAAACTTTGGTTTATGCCTTCGACGCCCATTCTTTCCAATGGCGGAACGAGTCGCGGACTGCCGATCTCTTGTTTCCTGAATGAAACGGGTGACTCGCTTGAAGATATTATGAATTTGTGGAACGAGAATGTGTGGCTCGCGTCTTTAGGCGGTGGTATTGGTTCCTATTGGGGTAATGTTCGCTCTATCGGGGAGAAGGTTGGTCGTAATGGCAAGACTTCGGGGATTGTGCCTTTTATCCGCGTGATGGATAGTTTGACTTTGGCGATCTCTCAAGGATCACTTCGCCGCGGATCTGCTGCAATTTACTTGCCTGTGTGGCACCCAGAGATTGAAGAATTTGCAGAAATTCGCCGCCCGACTGGTGGCGATCCAAACCGTAAGGCGCTTAACCTGCACCATGGCGTTCTTATTCCTAACCGTTTCATGGAAGCGGTTGAGAATAACGAAGAATGGGCGCTTAAGTCACCCAAAGACAATTCTGTGGTTGATAAGGTGAATGCGCGTGATCTTTGGATTCGCTTGCTGACGGCGCGTGTTGAGACTGGAGAGCCTTATTTCATCTTTATTGATCATGTGAATGACGCCATTCCTGATCACCATAAGATGGCTGGTTTGAATGTAAAGATGTCTAATCTGTGTTCAGAGATTACCTTGCCGACTGGTAAGGATCATCTTGGGAATGAAAGAACCGCGGTGTGCTGTCTATCGTCTTTGAACCTTGAAAAGTTTGATGAGTGGCAGGATCACCCAACCTTCATTGAGGATATTATGCGATTCCTCGATAACGTGCTGACCGACTTTATAGAGAAAGCCCCAGATAATATGAAGCGCGCAAAATACGCGGCGATGCGTGAGCGCTCGGTTGGTTTGGGCGTAATGGGTTTCCATTCCTTCTTGCAGTCTAAAAATCTGCCGATGGAAGGTGTTATGGCGAAAGTCTGGAACCGGAAGATGTTCCAGCTCATTAAACGTCAGGCTGATGATGCATCTGTAAAACTTGCACATGAGCGCGGCGCGTGCCCAGATGCCGCGGATTACGGCATTATGGAGCGGTTCTCGAACAAGATGGCGATTGCACCAACTGCATCGATCTCTATTATTTGCGGCGGCGCGTCTCCGGGTATTGAGCCAGTTGCTGCGAATGCCTATACACATAAGACTTTGTCTGGCTCGTTCCCTGTGAAGAATAAATATCTGAAGGC
>CAYGSA010000061.1:0-10583 GCA_964352375.1 uncultured Micavibrio sp. | reverse complement strand
CTTTTTGCGTTTAACCTCTTATATGCGGTATAAATAATGTAACGCAGATGAGAGAGAACTTTGTTTTGATTGAGCAGCCCACATTAAACGGTTTTGGCGAAGTTGTGGCGTTTGAGGAGAGGCGCACCCTTATTGGTGACCTGAACTCTTCCGAAGCTTTTGATACTGAACAAGACGTTATTGAGAATGTTCAGGCACTTAATGGGCTTATAGGAAAGTGGATGCATAATCGAGGCTTTAAGGCAGCTTCACTGATCATGGATTTGATGCTTGATAAAACTCAAGAAGCACATCGTAAAGATGATTATACACCGAAATCTCTGCATATGCTGACGCAGGCGGTCTGGTTTATTAGCTGCCTTGAAGATGGGCTGCATGTGGAAGACCCAGAAGGTGTTTTAGCCCTAATTTTTGCACATGATTTGGGTGAGGATTACGGGATAACGCCTGAAGATATTGATGTCTATTTAACTGAAAACGGCATAGCGGACAGACGCCTTATTGACCAGCTCAAAGAAGATTTTGATGTTATTACAAAACAATATCGTAACACGGAAACAAGCCAAAAAGGGCCAATGAAATATGAGGGTGATGAAGAATATAACTCAGCGCTAGCCCGTTCGCAAAATGCCTCCATTGCCAAAATGTTTGATCGTGCGCATAATATTATGACGCTTATTGGAGTACAAAAACTTAAAAAGCTTAAAAAGTATATGGGTCATATTATTGCGGATCAACCTGAATATGCGGCAACTGCGAAAAGGAACTTCCCATCGCAAGCAGACCTTTATGACGTTCTGGAAGCAATCATTGAAGGGGAGGCTGTTGTAACGCAAGTCGAGATTGATATTGCGGAGCAGAAATCTATTGGAGATGGAACGCAGCTCGATATTTTAAACAATACACCCGATCAAGGATTTAAAAACATGCCTTCGGGTTTGCACCCTTACGAAGTGATTGCTGATCGTATTCGTCATCAATATCCACATGTGTTCATGGATGATAATCTGGATGGACAAGAGCCATAACAGCGCCTAAAGTACGCCCCATGGCTATAGATGTAATAGACCTTACCCAAAACTTAATTGCCTGCCCTTCAGTGACGCCGAAGGACGAAGGCGCGCTTGTTTACCTTGGGGCGGAGCTTGAGCGCCTTGGTTTTGAATGCCATCATATGACATTTGGTGATGTGCCGAATTTGTTTGCGCGGCTTGGCACTGAAGGGCCGCATCTTTGTTATGGCGGGCATACGGATGTTGTGCCGCCGGGTGATGAAGCGGCATGGACATATGGGCCTTTTACTCCGCATATTGAAGATGGCGTTTTATACGGGCGCGGGGCGAGTGACATGAAAGGCTCTGTGGCAGCGTTTGTTGCAGGGGTTTCGGCGTATTTGGAAAATCATACGCCGAAAGGCTCGATCAGTCTTTTGATTACAGGTGATGAAGAAGGCCCTGCCGTGGATGGTACGGTTAAGGTTCTGGAGTGGATGGCGGCGAATGGGCATGTCCCTGATGTTGCCCTTGTGGGCGAGCCGACAAACCCCAACCATTTAGGTCAAGAGATTAAAATCGGGCGGCGCGGGTCACTGACAGGGCGCTTAAGCGTTTCGGGTAAACAGGGGCATGTGGCTTATCAGCATTTGGCGGATAATCCGATGCCGCGTTTGATTGCGGCGCTTGATCGCCTTGTGCGTTATGAGTTTGATCAAGGCTCGGAATTTTTTCCAGCAACCAATCTTGAAATCACGACGGTTGATGTTGGCAATGTGGCGGAGAATGTTATCCCCGCCCATGGAGCCGCGGTTTTTAATATTCGGTTTAATGATCATTGGACGTCAGAAACGCTAAGCGCCAAAGTGCGTGAAATTGTTGGTAATGATGTGACGCTCAATTTAAACTGTGGGGCGGAGAGCTTTTTGACGAAGCCTGGGGCGTGGTCAGAGGTTGTTAAAGGCGCGGTGCAAGATGTGACAGCGAAAACGCCAGACTATACGACTAACGGCGGCACGTCGGATGCGCGGATGATTGTCAATTATTGCCCTGTCGTTGAGTTTGGCGGTATTAATGCGACGATTCATCAAGTTAATGAGAATGCCTCCGTACAGGATTTGCAAAATCTTGCGAGAATATTCGAGCGGGTTTTGGAGCGCTATTTTGTTTAGCGCCCTGTTAAGTATTCAACCATGTAATCAGCGACAAGCTGATTGATTTGCGCTTCTGGCCCGCTGTCTTTTTCAACAAACTGCGCAAGCACGAAAGGTATCGTAATTCCTTCATCAAAAATGGTTCCTGAGGTTACATTGACATGCAAGCCAATCGCACGCGTTGCTTTTCTGTTAAATAATACGTTATCAACACGGCCAATATTCTTGCCTTCGTTTGTTGTGACACGGCGGTTAATGATGGATTTCAGGCCAATCATATTTCCATTCCCTGCCGTTTCTATATCTGCAAGTAATGTCGGATATATTTCTTTGATCACTTCACTGCGAAAGCCGATGCCGTATCCTTTTGAAAAACTCTTAATATCAAGAGATTCAAAATTTAAGTATGCGGGCTGGTTTAAGTTTAACCGATCAAAATCAGCTAGAATGGAAGACACATTCCCATTCTCTTGATTGATTATTATATCTTTGACTTCCCCTGCTACTTTTTGGGAGCTGTCTAGAATGTTCCTTCCCAGAACTTGGTCAGCCGTTTCGTAACGCGGGTTTTGCAGCGGTTGAATGCGATTCATTTTTGTGATCGCTTGCTGCAATGTTAGCTTGCCTTGTGCCTGAACCGGCATCGCCAAAATGCACAATAATAGTATTGTTATTTTAAGTTTCATTGTTTGTCCCTGCTTTTTTTATTCTTTATGCCATTATTCTGGCAAATAATCAACTTTAATAATCTACGCGTACTAAGTATAATCCATCAGAGGGCGCTGTTGGGCCACCTTGTGTTCGGTCTTTATGCTCTAATGCTGTTTTTATGTCGCTTGGTTGCCATTTTCTCACACCAACCAGCGAAAGCGTTCCTACTATATTACGGACTTGATGGTGAAGAAAGGATTTTCCTTCGATTTCAACACTTATTTCTGAGCCTCCTGGATAAGGTCTTTCTAATATATCTAGACGATCAAGTGTTTTTATTGGTGATTGTGCCTGACATTCAGAATCTCGAAATGTTGTAAAATCGTGATGTCCAAGCAAATATTTTGCGCCTTCTCGCATTGCAGGAATATCCAGAAATTTACCGATTTGCCAAGCAAGGCCATGATCGAGCGTTAGGAAAGCAGCTCGGTTTATGATGCGATAGCGGTAGAGCTTATTGACCGCTGAGAACCTTGCGTGGACGTCTTTGGGAACGATTTCGACGTTAATGATGCTGATGGGTTGTGGCCGCAGGTGGGCGTTTATGGCTTTCATGACCGAGAATTCATCCATTGGCTTTGTAAATTCATCCAGATCCACATGGGCGACCTGCCCTGTTGCGTGTACGCCCGCATCGGTGCGGCCTGCCACTGTGATCTCCGCATTTTGACCAGAAAATTTATGGATAGCCTCTTCTATCGCTTGCTGGATTGAAGGGACATTTGGCTGGCGTTGCCATCCAGAATAGTTCGAGCCACGATATTCGATGGTGAGTTTATAGCGGCGCATTGATATATCCGCCGTTGATTGCAGAAGCTAAATTCATTGGTTTTTTGCCCTCAGGCTGGAGGGTCATAATTTTTATATGAGTGCCTTGCCCGCATTCTATCGTATGTTCAGATTGTTCTGATGGGGTAGCTTTAAGGATTTTGAAGCGTTTTCCCTGAATTTCTGCCCACACGCCAGGCCATGGGTTTAGGCTACGAATTTGGCGATCGATTTCTTGAGCAGTTTGACGCCAGTCAATATGCCCATCGGATTTTTTGAGGAGCGGCGCGTAAGTCGAGAGCGCATCATCTTGCTTTTCGGCTTTCGGTGGGGGGGTTGATAACACTTTCAGTGTCAGCTCTGCGCCGATTTGTGCGAGATCATCGTGAAGGCTTGTCGCGGTTGTTTCATGTGTTATGGGCAGTTCACCTTTCAGGATCATATCCCCTGTGTCGAGCCCCTTATCCATCTGCATGATGGTTACGCCTGTTGTGTTATCGCCTTTCCAAATAGCATGCTGTATTGGGGATGCACCGCGCCAGCGTGGGAGCAGTGAGGCGTGTATGTTCAAGCAGCCGAGTTTTGGTGCGTCCAGAACAGCTTGTGGAAGAAGCAGCCCATACGCCGCGACGATCCCTATATCGGCGTTGTGGCTTGCAAATTCTTGCTGCGCCTCTTCGGATTTGAGGGATTTTGGTGTGAAGACGCTTATGCCATGGGTTTCCGCCAGTTGGTGTACTGGTGATTTTTGTATTTTGTGCCCGCGGCCTTTTGGCCTTGGGGGCTGGCTGTAAGCGGCGATGACGTTATGGGGGCTGTCTATTAAGGATTGAAGCGCGACAGCGGCGAAGTCCGGCGTTCCCATGAAAATGATATTGAGGGGCTGTGTCATGGGTTACAGGAGGCTTTGTTTTTGCGCTTTTATGACTTTTTTGATGATCATGTTGCGTTTGAGAGAAGAGAGATAATCGACGAATAAAATACCATTTAGGTGGTCGATTTCGTGTTGGACGCAGTGTGAGAGTAAGCCTTCGGCTTCGAGTTCGGCGGGTTTGTTGTTGTAGTCCAGATACTTCACGCGCACGATTGCCGGGCGCTCGACATCGGCATGTTGGCCCGGGATAGAGAGGCAACCCTCCTCCATGACGCTGATTTCTTCGGATTCGTACATGATTTCAGGGTTTGCCATGAAGATCGGGTTTGCGCCTAGTCCGTCTTTTTTGTAGTCCAGATCCATGACAAGAACGCGGTTGAGCATGCTGACCTGGTTTGCGGCGAGGCCAATGCCGGGTGCATCATACATGGCGGCGAGCATCAAATCCATTTGTTTGCGCACGGCGTCGTCCACTTTGTCGACGGGGTGCGCGACCTGTTTTAGGACGGGATCAGGGATTGTGATAATATTGTAATCTGTCATGCCAACACGGATACTGGTTTTTCACGTTTAGGTCAAGTTTTAGGTCAAGTGCTGCTATGCGGCTTTATCGGATTGTTCCAACCTATCTGTTTGTTCATCTTGCGCAGTTGTGTCAAGGATATCGGCGGGCAGTGATTTTGACGTTTTCGCGCCGAGTTCTTTCAGTTTTTCGGTTTTGCTGAGGATATTTCCGCGGCCTGTATGCAGCTTATTCATTGCAGCGTCATATGTAGTGGTTACTGTCCCTATCTGCGTTCCAATTTTTTTCATATCGGTGACGAAGCCTTCGATTTTATCATAGAGAAGGCCGCCTTCGCGGGCGATTTCTTGAGCGTTTTTGTTTTGCAGTTCAAGGCGCCACACAGAGGCCACCGTTTTTAAAGTTGCGAAGAGTGTTGTCGGGCAGACGAGGATGACTTTTTTACCCCATGCGTAGTTTTGAATTTCAGGATCTTCTTGTACGGCAAGGATGTAGGCGGCCTCAATAGGGATGAACATTAATACGAAATCAGGCGTGCCGAGTTTTTCAGTGGTTTGGTAGCGGCGCTCTTCTAGGTCGGTGATGTGTTTTTTGACCGAGCCTAAGAAGTCTTTGAGGTGTCGCGTGAGTTGCTCTTCTTGAGTTTCGGAGAAATACCGCTCGTAATGCGTGAGGGAGACTTTGGAGTCGATGATAACATGCTTGTTTTCGGGTAGGTTGACGATGACATCAGGCTTTTGCAATTTGCCTTCGTCGTTGCGCAGTGCCATGCCGCCGCCTTGTGTCGAGTAATCAACATCTTTGCGCAGGCCTGAATCCTCTAAGATGCGTTCTAATATGACCTCGCCCCAATTGCCTTGTGCTTTGTTATCACCTTTAAGGGCGTTGGTGAGGTCTTCGGTTTGGCTGCGCATTTTTTCATTTACATCAACGATATTTTTGATTTGCTCTTTGAGGGAGAACTGTTCTTTCGCCTGATTTCCGAAGCTGTCCTCTACCTTTTTTTCGAAATGCTGCAATTTTTCTTTTAACGGGTTCAGCAAAGTTCCTAGGCTTTCTTGAGATTGACGTTTGAAGGCTTCGTTCTTTTCATCGAATATTTTGTGAGAGAGATTTTCGAATTTTCCGATCATCAGCTCTTCCATTTTTGCGCGCTCTTCTTTGTTGCGCTCGATTTGTTCCTGATAGGCTTTCTTCTCGGTTTCGGCACGCACGGACTCTTCGCGCGCAAGGCGTAACGCGTCATGAAGTTCATCGGTTTCTTGCTGGAGCGTGATTGCCATATCGCTAAATTGTGTAGCGCGTGAGGTGGCTGTGGCCAGAGCGTTTGACATGCGCTGACGTAAAACCAAGAATATAATCGTTGTTAGTAAAATGCCCGCTAAGGTGCCAAAAACGGCGTACCATATTTCTAAGGGGAAAATATCGGGCAAGGCTTGCTCTATCATCAGGATTCTTTCTAGTCTATATTTGTAGAAAATAGCATAACTGAAAATTTTGAAAATGAAAACAAAAAGTGAACATATATCAAGCTCTGGAAACGCCCTGCTCTATGTTTTGATTGCGATTGCGTTGTTTGGGGCGCTGAGCTTTACGATTTCGCGGCAATCTCGGAATTCTGAATCGGGGACGCTGGATGAGGCGAAAGTGGAGCTGTATGCGACGCAAATTCTTAGTTATGCACGGCAGGTACAGTCTGTCATTGATCAGATGACCATTACGGGGAGCAGCATGAGTGAATTTGATTTTGTGCGCCCCGGTGAAGCTGGCTTTGCGACAGCACCGCATATTCATAAGGTTTATCACCCGCAAGGAGGGGGCTTGTCACCTGCTAATCTTCCTGCTGGCACAACGCAGGACAATGCGGAGCAGACACCGGGGTGGTATCTGGGGGTGTTTAACACGGTTGAATGGACGGACAGCACGGGTACGGATATGATTTTGACGGCGCATAATTTGAGCGCGGCTATCTGTGCGTCGATTAATAACAAGATTACGGGGTCGAGCACTATTCCTGCTCTTGTGGGGGATGGGGAGGATTATTTGCTCGATACGTCTACGAATAATAATCTGACCATTTCCGCGTGCGGGGCGTGTGAGGGGTATATGTCACTGTGTGTTCAGAACGCGGCGGGAACGTCTTATAGTTTTTACAACGTGATTGCGGATCGTTAGGGCTGCCATCATTCAACATGGGCGGCGTTTCTGCGTTCAGTCACTTATATTTTGTCATATCCTTCGCTGTGCTGAGGGTGACAATAGGATTTACGCGTAGCTGCGGATAATGGCGCGGAGTTCGGGGAGGCCTTGGCCTTTGTGGCTGCTGGTGTAGGCGATTTCGGGGTGGGCGGCAGCGTGTTTTGCGGTCACGGCTTTGGTTTTTTCGGTGACTTTTTGAAGCTCTTCACGTTTGACCTTGTCGGTTTTGGTCAGGACGATGCGGTATGAGACTGCCGCGCCATCCAGCATTTTCATGAGGTCGATGTCGCTTTCTTTTAGGCCGTGGCGAGAATCGACCAGAATGAACACACATTTAAGTGTCGGCCGGCCGCGCAGGTAGGAAAAGATTAACGCCGTCCATGCGGCGACTTTTTCTTTTGAGACTTTGGCGTAGCCGTAGCCGGGCATATCGACCATATACAGCTCATCGCCGAGGTTGAAATAATTTAGCTCTTGTGTGCGGCCCGGGGTGTTGGAGGTGCGGGCAAGTGTATTGTGGCCTGTCAGCGCGTTGATCAGTGATGATTTTCCAACATTGGAGCGGCCTGCGAATGCGATCTCAGAGAGATGTGCTTCGGGGAGGCCGTTCAGCGCGACAACGCCCAGCATGAAATCGCATGGCCCGTCGAAGAGCTTGCGCGCTCCCTCTATTTCGGCTTGGGTGAATTCCTCTTCGATCATGCCTATTTCTTTTTCTTTTTAGACTTTTTAGGCTTTGGCGGCTTAATGTCTTCGATAGGAGTCTCAGCTTCTTTGGCTTCAGGTTTGTCTTCTTTTTTCTTTTTCATGAGCTCGGCTTTTTTCTGTTCCAGCTCTTCTTTTTCCTTTTCGGCAATGTTTTTGTAAGTCTCTTTGTTAAAAAAGTAGATTGGTACGCCCATAGATTTCATGATTATGCTTTGTTGAATTACGGACAGTGTCGCACTAAAGGCCCAGTACATGACTAGGCCGGAGGCGAATCCTGCCATGATGAAGGTGATGAAGAAGGGGAAAATGTTCATCATATCGCGCTGGAGCTTGTCTTGTGGCGGCGGGTTTAGCTTTTTCTGCGCGAGCATGGCGATCAGCATCAAGCACGGCCATATACCGATCATTAGGAAATCAGGCACATCGTAGGGTAACAAGCCAAACAAGTTAAAGATGCTGGTTGGATCAGGGGCGGAGAGATCTTGAATCCAGCCAAAGAAAGGCGCATGGCGTATTTCGATGGTGGTGAACAGGATTTTATAAAAAGCGAAGAAAATCGGAATTTGCACCAAAATGGGCAAACAGCCAGACATTGGGTTCACACCCTCACGCTGATAAAGCTCAACGATTTCGGCTTGCATTTTTTCCTTATCATCGCCGTATTTATCACGAATATCTGTGATTTGCGGGGCGACAACCTTCATTTTAGCGAAGGAGCGATAAGAAATATTCGTCAATGGGAATACAGCGGAGCGCAAGATAAAAGTCAGGATTAAGATTGCGACACCCATATTGCCGACCAGCAAGCCGATATAATGGAGTGCGAGGAAGAACGGATAGGTGAAGAACCAGAACCACCCAAAATCAACGGCGTTACTCAGGCCGTTTACGCCCAGCTTATCTTCATATTTTTCAAGCGTTAGCACTTTTTTTGCGCCTGCGTAAATGTAGGTTGTGTGCTCTATGGCGCCATCATTAATCAGGGGAATTTCACTTCCTGTGAAGTCCGTTTGATATTTGTTGCGGGCTTTGTTAATCGGATCAGGGGTGAGTTTAAACCGGAATTTCGAAATGCGGTCCTGTTGTGGCATGATTGCGGTTAGCCAGTATTTGTCCGAAAAGCCAACCCAGCCCTCTGAAGCTTCGAATTTTTCATTCGGGTTTTTAACCATTTGGCTGTAGCTTTTTTTCCCTATCAAGCCGCCAATCGCGCCCATTGGCCCCTCGTAGGACACAAAATTTGAACTTTTTCTCTCTGGTACGCCTGTTTGCGTGACAAGTGCGTATGGATGAATTGCAAGGTCGCGTCCTGCTTTGTTAATAACACGCTGTTTGATTGTGAAGACGTACTCTTTATCGAGACTAATATGACGTTCAAAGCGCACACCCTGGCCGTTGTCCCAATATAATACCACGGGCAGATCAGGCTGGAGGTTATCATTATCCAGCACTTGCCATTGCGTTTCAAGATCGGGCAGGTTTAAGTTTTTATCACGCGAGACCCAGCCATATTTCACAACACGTGATAATTCTGTTTGTATGGGTTTCAGGATGGCGACATTTCTTTTTTCCTCAAGCGTTTCAAAATAATTCACGAGACTGAGGTCGTCGATCACACCGCCTTTGAGGTTGATTGTCCCTGTAACTTCTTTGTTCGTAAAGGGAATGCGTTTTACAGCTGATTTCAGGACGGCCTCTTCCCGTGTCAAGGCAACAACAGGCTCTAACAGTTTGGGGTCTTTGAGAAGCAATTCTGCGCGTGCTGTTTTGGCTTGGTTCAACGCCTTTGTCTGCGGCCCCAGAACATATGTTTCGTACAAGAACCAAATCGCGATAGAAATAAGCGCAAACACAATGAGATTGCGCATGTCTTCGGGGTGCATTTTGTCTTTATCTTGCTTCATGGGGCGCCAGTATCTTTAATTTCTTATTTATCGGATGAGCGTTTATAGCCCAAGATACCCCCCCACGTAAAGCGCTTTGGCACAGGATCTTTAAAGGGGTGTTTGCTCCATGGGTGACATCGTGAAATGCGGCGCACTGTCAGGGCTAATCCCTTGAGCGTGCCGTGCTGTTCCAGCGCCTCAAGGGCGTAGGCAGAGCAGGTTGGGTGATAACGGCAATTACTGCCCAAGAAAGGTGAAATGATGAATGTGTAGCCTTTAATAAGGGCTTGGAACAGGCGCTTCATTCCCCGTCCTTTAGCTGCTCAGTTTTTTTGAGGCACCATTTTAGGTCGGATTTAAGTTCATCGTAGCTGCGGGTGAAGGTGCGCTCACGTCCAACAAGAATATAATCATATCCGGTTTTTGCTTGGGTCAGCAGAATGTCTGCGGCTACGGCTCTGAGGCGGCGTTTGACACGGTTGCGTTTTACTGCGGATTTGAAAATCTTTTTGGTGACGGTAAAGCCCGTACGGATTGTGCCGAGGTTATTTTCTTTGATTTGGATGGTTAGGCTTTTGGAGACCCATTTGCGGCCTTTACCCTGCACACGCAAAAAATCAGAGCGCTGAACCAGCATCTCTGCGTTGGCGCGCTCTGTCTTGGTCGTGTGCATGTTTTAATCTATGCGCTCAGGCTTTTACGGCCCTTAGAGCGACGGCGTGCAAGTAAGGCACGACCATTTTTAGTCGCCATGCGGCTACGGAAGCC
>CAYGSA010000060.1:0-10669 GCA_964352375.1 uncultured Micavibrio sp. | reverse complement strand
CTATATATCAGGTAAGAGCTTCTATGATTTGAAGTATGGGTTACCAGAATGACATTTTTAAACAATCTTTGAAGGAGATAAACATGTTGAAACTTATTGCACTATTTGAAGCGTACAAAAAAGATGAAGACGGCGCAACAGCCATTGAATATGGTTTGATTGCAGCTGGTATTGCGGTTGCGATCGCTGCTATCGTTGGTCTTGTTGGTGATGACTTGAACACGTTGTTCGGTACTGTTCGCACAGAGCTTGCACCATAATCTTAGGATTAGCAAAAAGCTCAAAATACAGAAAGTCCGCCAGCTTTATATCCGGCGGGCTTTCTTTTTCTTCTAATTTTTTAATTTTGTGTTTTCAATGTGTTGTTGCGTTCCTAAGGTATTAAAATACCTGTCGTTACTTGCTTCTGGCTGAAAACACAAAAGTAAAAAATTAGGCTTTTGAAATTTGGTACGTGAATCATGATTTTTTTGATTATTTTTTTGTTAGGTATTTTTATTACTCTTGGTGTTGCTGTTATGGCTGGCATCAGTGATTGGCGAAGTATGACCATTCCGAATAGTTTTAGCCTTTATGTGATTGCTGCTTTTTTTATATGTTACGGCGCTCTTTACTTTGGTGGTCATGATGATGTTTTTCAAGGGATAGAATCTCATCTTATTTCTGCGGCGCTGACCTTTGCTGTGACGTTTGTTTTGTTTTCCATCGGTGTCTTGGGAGCAGGGGATTCTAAGTTCGGCACTGCATGCGCTTTCTGGGTTGGTGCACAGTTTCTCCCCATCTTTTTATTCTATATGACGCTTTGTGGTGGTCTGCTGGGGGGCGTTGCGCTATATATAAAGAAATACAAACCATTTGATTCGCCCGCTGAGGGTAGCTGGATTGCGCAGGTGCAATCTGGCAAAGATAAGGTGCCTTATGGCATTGCTATCTGTTTCGGTTTAACACTTGCGTTCTTTTATTCTGAGTATTTTTCGGCCGACATTTTATCTTCATTTATAGAGGAGAAGGCAGGCTGAGGTTGTTTATAAAATTTTAACTTTGTCCGATTAAGATAGATGAGTATCACTTTATCAGTCTTCGATTTTTGACAAAGTTTCTTCTTTATTTCAACCATAATCATTGAGTTTTATCATGAATATTATTAGTCCTGAAACGGGTGCAAAGAAAATGAATAAGAATATCTTAATTGTCTTGGGTGGCGCAGTTTTAGCCGCAGTTTTGGTGGCTGTTCTTGTCCAGATTACACTTGGAGGCAAGAAGCCTTCGGCCCCTTTAGATGCGGCAGCATTAGAGGTTTTGGTCGCAGCGAAGGAGCTTAAAAAGGGTTCTGAACTTCAAGAGGGGGATTTGCGCTGGCAGGGATGGTCGGAAGATACAATTTTTAAGGGCGCTATTTTGCGGGATGAAGATCAAGAGCCGCATGAGGCGCTTTCTGGGCGTTTAGAGCGTTCTTTCTCAGAAGGTGAGGCGCTTGTTCGCCGTGCGATATTAACAGAGAATACTACTAATTATGTCATTGCGCGTTTGCAGGAGGGGGAGCGCGCTATTTCTATTAAAGTGAATGCGGAAGATATGGTTGCTGGTTTTATTACACCGGGGGCCTTTGTTGATGTGATTTTGACGTATCGTCAGCGTATTGAAATTAAAGATGATTCTCCGCAGGTGCAGTCAATGCTTGCGCTAAATATTGATGGAATTGCGACGGAGACAATTTTGGAAAATGTTCGTGTTTTAGCGATTGACCAGAAGGCCGAGCTTAAAGACGATGATCAAATCAAGGTTGGTAAGACGGTGACTTTGGCTGTGCCTATTCGTCATGCTGAAGTTTTGGCTCTGGCGTCCGAGCTTGGTGAAATTACGCTTGCTATGCGCGGTATTGGTGATGATGGGGTGAATGACAAAGCGCCAGCGATCACAGATGCGCGCCTTACCACTATAGCGGATGAGATTTATGCTGAGTATGAAAAATTAAAGAAAGACTCGAGTACAGGCGTTCGTGCCAATACGGTTAAAGTTTATGATGGAGCGCGGGTGTCGAATACACCTGTGAGATAAAAATATGTCACATCTTTTAAGGCTAAGCTTTGTTTTTACGCTGACCCTTGTTCTTGGGGGCGGGATTGCTTTGGCGTCAAAGGGCGATTTAAGATCTCATAAGGCAATAGAGGCTGCACAAGCCCCCTTGGAAGTGACCTTGGGCAAGGCAGATCTTGTTTCTTTGCCCGTTGGTGTTTCAGATGTCTTGGTGGCTAACCCTTCTATTATAGACGTACAGGCGGTGCAGTCGGATAAGCTGTATATTGTCGGGCTGGCGATTGGTGATACGAATGTTATCGTATTAGATGCTCAGGGTAATGTGGTTAAGCGTTTAGATATTCATGTGACTTATGATTTGCAGGCGATACAGTCTGTTGTTAATCGTCTTTTTCCAAATGAGGATGTCCTTGTTGGTGCGGTTCATGGTCAGATTGTTTTGACCGGCACAGTTTCTAATCCCGAAGCGGCGAGTAAGATTACCAATCTTGTTGGTCATTATGTGAGTGCCCTTGAGGGAGCGGATAATCAGGTCGCCGATCAGCTTATTTCTAATCTTCTTGAGGTGCGCGGTGAGCAGCAAGTTATGTTGCAGGTTCGTATCGTTGAGGCTGAGCGCAGTGTCTTTAAAGAGCTTGGCGTTGATTTAAATGCGAACGACACTGATGAGCTAGCGGTTTCCGCTTTATTCGGTGCACAGCCTTTTGGTGATGTTGGTGGTGGTGTCAATTCATTGGGATTTGGAGGAGCTGCTGGTTTGGCTGCTTCACAGGACCCTGCTGCTTTTGCGCGTGGCTTTCTGGACACTGGTCTTGATGGTGTCGGGACGCTTGGTCTATTTATTAATGCGCTTGAGGAAGAGAACCTTATTAATGTTCTTGCAGAGCCAAATCTGACGGCAGTTTCAGGGCAGCAGGCAGGGTTTTTGGCAGGAGGTGAGTTTCCTGTGCCTACGGGTCGTGACCAGTTTGGTAATATTACGATTGAATTTCGTGAGTTCGGTGTTTCTTTGAACTTCAAGCCGATTGTTCTTTCAGATCAACGCATTAATTTGCAGATGGATACAGAGGTGTCTTCGCTTGATCCCGCTAATGCTGTCACACTTGCGGATATTGTTGTTCCGGGGCTTGATATTCGCCGTGCAAGCACAACGATTGAAATTCCCAGTGGTGGTTCGTTGATGATTGCTGGGTTGCTTCGATCTGAAACAACGAAGGGGCTAACTGGGCTTCCAGGTATTAAGGATACTCCTATTCTTGGTGATTTGATTTCATCTGATAATTTTCAGCGTGAAGAGACCGAGCTTATTGTGATTGTAACGGGGTATTTGGTTGAGCCGTATGCTGACACGAAACGTGCGGAGAAGCAGCCTCAAGAAAAACGGAGTGAGCTTACGAAGATATTTGCAGCAAATATTCGTCGTGGCTATCAGGTTGAAGATGAAGATTTGTTTGCGCAAGCTGGCTACATTGTAGATTAAGGGATAGAGATCATGAAGAATTTTGGTAAATTTTCGTTACTATGTGGCGCTGTTCTTGCCCTTGGGGCGTGCGGTCAGGATAAGTTGCATGCGCCGAGTTCTTTGTTGCAAGATAAGCGTTTACAAATTGAAGAGGAAATGTTTTCTGAAAATGTTGCATTGAGTGAGGTCGATGATCTCTACCTTAAGGCGCTTTCACATCATTATATGCGCCATGGTGGCTCTATACTAGATGTTGTTGTGACATATGATCCAAAGTCATATCGCAATACGGCGATGATGGGTGGTACCAGAGCGGGAGATATTTCAGATGGGCTTCGTAAACGTGGTGTTCGTGATATTGAAGTTTCTATCTTGCCGATCAAGGGGCAGGGAGACGAGGGCCGCCTCATTGTGTCTTATATGTCGCACAGTGCCAAAGGGCCTAAAGGCTGTGATCAAATGATGCCTGGTATGAATGAAGATGAATTTCGTGATAACGTCGATTATAAAATGGGGTGTAGTATTCATTCGATGATTGCACGTCAAGTTTCACGCCCCTCTGACCTGCTTGGTCGTGGTCGTGTTGATGGTGTAACAGATGGTCGTACGGCGGCGAATATTGTTGAGCTTTACAGAACGGGTGCACCAAACGAACCGCTTGACGGTGAAACGGCGTCGGAAGACAATTAAAGCGCAATCTTAGTACATTTTTAAGGCTCTTTTGATACTGTGATCGTGGATGGGTCTTCTATCCTTCAGATTAATTTTCTTTTTTCCGCACGGGGCAAAGCATAGGGCTATTTCTATTATGGGCGATACTGATCAGGTAACCGATATACTTCTTCCGCAGGCAAGGATTGCTGTGTTTTCACAAGATTCGGAGACTATTTCTTCTGCTGTTCTTATTCAGGAAGATTGGCGATTTGCGCGTGTTGATGTTTTGGCGCAAGAGGGGACTGTAGATACAGCGATTGAAACATATAAAACTGAAACCTCTCCAGATCTTCTTATTATTCAAACTGACTCTATTGATGATGAATTTACAGCGCGTCTTGGAGATTTGTCGGCGCATTGTGAAGAGGATACAGCGGCGATTATTGTTGGCCCTGTGAATGATGTGTATTTGTATCGCAAGCTTATTGAGATGGGCGTTAGCGATTATCTTGTGAAACCGATTAAGCCAGAGGTGCTTTCCGATGTTATTGCGAAGGCGTTAATTCAACGCCTCGGTGTTACGGATAGCCGATTGATTGCATTTATTGGGTCAAAGGGCGGGGTTGGAACATCTAGTTTTGCGCAGATGGCCGCTTGGATGGTTTCCAAGACGATTGGTCAGAAAACGCTCTTGATGGATGGGGCAGGTGGCTGGTCGTCGCTTAGTGTTGGAATGGGATTTGACCCGTCTGCGACGCTGCATGAGGTTTCCCGCGCTGTTGATAGTGCGAATGAAGATGCGCTTGCACGGATGATTACAGGGATGAGTGATAAGTTAAGTATTGTTGCGAGCGGATCTGATTCGATGCTGGATGCTGGTGTGTCTGGTACACAATATGAAGCGATTCTTAATAACTTTATGGTTAAATCACCTGTTGTTCTGGTTGATTTGTCCTCTGCCGAGCCTGCACTGAAGAAGGCAGTTTTAACGCGGGCGCATCATATTATTGCGCTGACCACACCTACGGTGACGTCTTTGCGTTTTTGTCGGAGCTTGCTTAAAGAGATTTCAGATGTTCGCGGTGGGGGGGCGGATGATATTTCACTCATTGTGAATAAAACGGGCTTGTGTAAGTCGCAAGAAGTTGCGTCTGCGGATCTGGCTGAGGCAATGGAGGTTGTTCCTGATCTTTCTGTGCCATTTTCTCCGTCATTGTTTTTAAAGCATGAAACCAATATTAAAGGCTTTTTGTCTGATAAGGATGCCGCCGCTCTGGTAACTGGTTTTCTGCCGATTTTGATGAAAACGGTGACGGTTAATACTTCAGCTTTGGTTGATGAAAAAGATAAAAATGCAGGTATTCTTGGCGGTTTCTTAAACAAATTCACGTCATAATGGGCGTTAATTGCGTAATTTTCTGCGTATATTCTTTGAAATGACATATTGGGTTTATAAATGTTTGGTAAAAAGCAATCATCTGGCGCGGGCGCTGCGACATCTAAGAAAAACAAAGCCCCTGTCGTTGCTGAAATAGAGGAAGAGAAGAAGGATTCTTCTGTGGATATGTCTGTGGGTATTGATGATGCCGTAACTGATATTCCTGATGTTGGGGGGCAAGCTAATTCTGTTGAAAACCTTATTTCTGGTGATGAAGCCAAGGCTGAATTAGAGACTGAGGTCGAGTCAAAAAAAACAATTAAGAAAATGGATTCTGATCCGTTAATGGATGATGCTCTCGGGGAGGATGAACCCCTTGAGACTCAGGGAGATAGTGTAACAACTTTGCGTTTACAGCGCTGCCGCAACCGTATATGGCTTGATCTTCGTGATGGTATTGATCTCAAGGCGCTTGCGCGGATGGATGGTAAGGCAGCGCGCGACGAGGTTTTATCAGCTGTTGAGGAGATTGCGCGGTTTAGGAATCTTGATCTCACGCCTGCGGAATTGCAGCAAATTGGTAAAGAATGTGCCGATGACATGCTTGGTTTTGGCCCGTTGGAGGAGTTGTTGGAGCGCGATGATATCGCTGATATAATGATCAATGGCCCTGATGTGACTTATATCGAAGTTGCGGGTAAAATTGAGCGTACGTCTATTAATTTTCGGGATAATCAGCATTTGACAACGATTTGTCAGCGTATTGTAGGCGCGATTGGTCGCCGCGTTGATGAATCTTCCCCCATTTGTGACGCGCGTCTTGCGGACGGGTCGCGTGTGAACGTTATTATACCGCCTTTGGCTGTTGATGGTGCGTGCATGACAATTCGTAAATTTAAGAAAGACAAGCTTACGTTAGAACATTTGATGGAGTTTGGCTCCATGAGTCCGTCTTGTGCGAAGTTGATTATGGCGATTGGTCGTTGCCGTGTGAACGTACTTGTTTCTGGTGGTACGGGTTCTGGTAAGACGACGATGTTGAATTGTCTCACGCGTTATATTGAGGCAGGTGAGCGCATCGTTACGTGCGAAGATGCCTGTGAATTGCAATTACAGCAGCCCCATGTGGTGCGTTTGGAGACGCGCCCGCCGAACCTTGAGGGGGTTGGTGAGATTACGATGCGTGATTTGGTGAAAAACTGCCTGCGTATGCGCCCTGAACGTATTATTGTGGGGGAGGTGCGCGGCCCTGAGGCGTTTGATTTGCTTCAGGCAATGAATACGGGCCATGATGGCTCTATGGGCACTGTGCATGCTAATAATCCGCGTGAGGCGATTTCGCGGATGGAGAATATGATTGCGATGGGCGGCTTGAATTTGCCGACGGTTGCGGTCCGTGAGCAGATTGCTTCTGCCGTTCACGTGATTATTCAGGTTCAACGCCTCCGTGATGGTTCACGTAAGACAACTCATATCAGCGAGGTTACCGGGATGGAAGGAGATGTTGTGACGATGCAGGATCTCTTTACGCTAGATATTGAAGGCGAGGATGAGGATGGCAAATTAATTACGCGTCAAAAATCATCTGGCTTGCGTCCTAAATTTTTTGATAACGCGCGTCAGTATGGTGTGGCTGATATGGTTATGGATGCGATGGAAGAGGCGTACGGCTAATGGACCCTATTCAGATTGTTTTGATTGCTGTTATTGTTTTCCTGATTGTTGGCATTCTTATGTTTGTTATTATGAATCTTGGTTCTCAGGGGAAGCAGAAGAATATAGACCTTATTCGCGGGTCGTCATCATCAAATATGCAAGTGAACGAAAAAGATTTGCAACATAAGCGCCGCGCTGAAATAGCAAAAAAATTGAAGTCTAGTAAAGAAGAGGCGGCAGATGACGATGAGAGTAAGGCTTCATTATCTTTGAAACTTCAGCAGGGGGGCTTGTCTGTTTCTGTGGTGCAGTTTTGGATAATTTCTTTTGTTTTGGGCTGTATTTGTGCGATTTTAGCAAAATTTGCGGGGTGGGCCCCTTTGATAATTGGGTTGGTGTTTGTAATTGGTTTTATTGGTATTCCGCGGTTCATTCTTAAGAAAATAATTCAGAAAAGGCAGAAAAAGTTTCTTTCTGAATTTGCGGATGCTCTGGATGCTGTTGTTCGTCTTTTGAAGGCTGGTATGCCTGTTTCTGAAGCTGTTTCTATGATTAGCCGTGAATTTGACGGGCCGGTGGGTGAGGAGATGTCGATTGTGTATGATAAGCAAAAGATAGGCGTTCCGCTGCATGAGGCTGCTCAGGAGGGGTGTAAGCGGATGCCCTTGCCTGAGATGCAGATGTTTGCGGCAGGGCTAGCTATTCAGGCGCAGACAGGATCGAGTCTCTCTGAGGTTTTGACCAATTTATCGGGTGTGATTCGGGCAAGGTTTCGTTTGAAACGCAAAGTGATGGCGCTTTCTGCTGAGGCTATTGCGTCGGCTTCAATTATTGGTGCGCTGCCGCCGCTTGTTGCTTTGGGCTTGTATTTCGCGAATCCAGGATATTTGGACCCCTTGTTTAATACGGGGCTGGGCAAGAATCTTTTGATGGGTGCTGTCTTTTGGATGAGCTGTGGGGTGTTTGTTATGAAGCACATGATTAACTTTAAAATTTAAAGGTCAGATAATGAGTAACGAAATGATTATTACTATTTTTGCGTCTCTTGGGGCAGCCCTTTCTGTGATGGCTTTTGCTTACCCGTTTTTGCAAAAATCAGATCAAAAAGAAAAAACGAAATCAATAATTGAGAAGCGTCGCAAAGATCTTTATCAAGTTGCGCGTGATGGCGTAAAGAAGCCTGTGAAGGAGGAAATTTCTGCGCGTGATAATATGGCGATGTTTTATCTTTTTAATAAATTTGCGGGATCTATGGGCGACAAGGCGCGGGATAAAATGTTACAAGCGGGGATGCGTAACCCCAAGGCGCATATTAAATTTTTAGTGCTTCGCTTTGTCCTACCAATTGTTTTTGGTATTTTGATGATCTTATATGTTAGTGCTTTGCCTGAAGATAAATCTTATGAATTTTCGATGGAAATTCTTATGGTCATTGGTGTTATGGGGTTTGGGTTTAAGTTGCCTGATATCCTTGTGAAGAACATGATTTTGAAACGTCAGGAAGAATTTAACCTTAATTTCCCTGACTCGCTTGATATGATGTTGATTTGTGTTCAGGGGGGGATTGGTTTAGAGCAGGCCGTTGAGCGGGTTGCGAGTGAAGTGTCCGAACAGTCAGCCGTTTTGTCTGAAGAGCTTGGAATTCTTAGTGCTGAAATGGCTATGCTTAATGACCGGAAGCTCGCTTTACAGGATTTTGCACGGCGCGTTGGAAGCGGAGCAGGGAAGAGTTTTTCTACGGCTTTGATTCAAGCGGAGCAGTATGGTACATCTATATCGAATGCTTTACGCGTTATGTCCGATGAGTTGCGTGATATGCGTATGGCTGAGGCAGAGCGCAAGGCGGCTTCATTGCCGCCAAAACTTACTGTTCCGATGATTTTGTTTTTTCTGCCTGCGCTTTTTATCATTATTTTGGGGCCAGCAGGAATTGAAGTTTCGTCAATGCGTGAGGGAGGGTGATAAAGGCTTTGGCCTTTTACCGCTCGTTTAACGTTCTGATAATACGAAGGTTTCTTTCAAGCTCGATGCGATCTGGAGAGATTTTCTGCGCTTTTTCTAAGGTGGTGATGGCTTCATCTATAAAGCCTTGTGTTGCAAGATTGAGCGCAAGATTGTTCATAATTGTTGTTGGGTTACCTTCCCAATGTTCTAGTCCTTTGCGAAAGGCGCGCTCGGCTTCTGGGTGCATTTCTTTTGCATCTAAAGCGATCCCCAGATTTTGATACGCGAAATGATCAGAAGGGTTTTGAATCACGGCAGCTTTTGCGTAATTTTCGGCGGAATCGTAGTTGCCCATGCCGAGTTCTATCATGGACATTTCAGTATTAACGCCTGGAGCAGGAGGGGTTTCTTTTGCAAACGGGCTTAGTATGAGTGCGGCACGATTTATGTGTCCTGCATGACGCAGTCCTTGAGCGTAACGAAGTGCAATTTCCGGATTATCACTGTCTCGTTTATATTGTTTTTCTAAAGTTGCGAGTGCAGCTGGGATAGAGCCTTTTTTTACGGCGTTTGCTGTTGCTTTTTCAATGGCACTTTCCATCCGCTCTTCTTTAGTTGGCGCTTTTGTTTCGGGTACGGAAGATGGCGATTCCGTTGTTTTACATGCGCCAAGCATGCTGACACTTACAGCCAAAGCTATATAAATAGGGTTTTTTTTCATGTTCGTATTACCTTGTGTTGCTCTTCTTATCATTGATCTGGTACATCAGGGGCTGCGTTTCCTGAAGGGGGCTCTGCGTTCCCTGCGTTTCCGTCGCTTGTTCCGTTCGCTTGAGTAGTGCCGTCTTTTGTTTGGCCCTCTAGTTGTATTTCATGGCACATATCAGGGCAATAGAACATGCTTGTATTTTTGCATGTGTCACTGTCTTCGGCGCATGTTCGTTTAATACGTACGTAGTCTTCTTTGGGGCTTGCGACGATTACATGGCGCTGTATGATGATTTGACCTTTTTTCCCGAGCACTGTGAAGTGTGTTGCGCCAGGAAGACGCGGAACAATTACCAGTGTTTTGGATGAGTCTGCGATGACATTGATATGCGCAGGATTGCCAACGATAATACTTGCTGCCTCTTCATCTAAACGGATCAGCTCTGATTTATCAGGCGTTAGGCGCAGAATAGGGTGTGTTGTTTCTTTAGGCAACCCTGTTTCAGTGCTTTGCGTGACTGGCGGTAAGTCTATGTTTTTGGCATCATCTTCTGCCAAAGATGGTGTCGATATAGATAATACCAAAAATGTTGCGCAAAAAAGTGAGGTTAGTCTTAATTTATTAGTCATTTTGACCCCGCGGATTGGGAGGAAGAAAAAGAAATTTTTTATCTTATATATTGTACAGGTAAATTGTTAAGAAATCACCATGTTTTTGAAGGTTTTTGAAATGGTGGGCGGTACTGGGACGCCTACCTTTTCTTTAAGTGGTTGAATTAGAATAAATAAATTTTGAGCAATCACTCAAGTTACCTCTATACTGTATAAAA
>CAYGSA010000059.1:9467-10904 GCA_964352375.1 uncultured Micavibrio sp. | reverse complement strand
GGTGTTAGCAGCGAGTGGCCTAGGTATGCAGGTGGCCGGGTTTTCAGTAATCACCAATGTGGCATCCACCGATATGCCGGTTTCCACCAGCCATGACGAAGTAGTCCAGTCTGGTAATGAAGCAGGTCCTCGCTTGCTGGTCATCCTTCAGCAGCTGCTGGAGGAGATGGCTGGCCAACCGGATTAAAGGCAAGCTGGCTGTCGAGAAGTTCGCGCAGGCGGCTAAGTTCTTCTGGATCGGCGAGGTCTTTGGCGGCGATTTCCTCGTCAAATTGGGTGGTGTAAACCTTGTAGAGGCCGTCGACATATTCACTGAATTCTGCGCTGCGTCCAGGGGGCGGGGCGGATCCTTCATGGGTGATTTCTTCGCCTTCGTTTAATTCATCTATTGTGTCTTCAAGGCCTGCATCAAAATTTTCGTCATATGAATCGTCTGCACCTGCATCGCCCATGTCCGATGGCAGTGGCTCTTCTGTGTCTTGGTTTTGAACATCGTCTAATTCATCGTCTGGGTGTGGAGCCTGTTGGTTTGCGTTGTCTTGTTGTTCTTGCGTTTCGCTTTTTTCGTTCCCTTCGCGTGATACAGGCAGGTCGAGTTTTGCCAGTAATTCACAGGCGGCGATTGCGAAGGCTTTTTGATCATGAAGGTGGTCTTTTAACGTGCTGAAATCAATGCGCTGCTCTAGCCATGGTTTCCAGATTTTTTGGACTTTTTGCGTGGAGGGCGGGGTTTCGTGGTTTGTTAATTCTGTGCGTGCAATAATGTGAAGCGCATCGGCGAGGGTTATATCCTCACGGCTTTGGATGTCGGCGAATCCTTTGCGCACGGCTTTGGCCTCCAGGACTGAGTCGAGGTTATGCGCTACACCGTCCATGGTTTTTATGCCAATGGCATCGCAGCGTGCCTGTTCAAGCGCGTCAAGTGCGGCGGTTACACGCAGGTTGGTTTGGCCGTTTGAGTTATGAAGCTCTTCGCTGTGATGCGCGAGTTTAAGGGCATAAGTATCGGCGCAGCCGCGAATGAGGGCGCGTTTTTCGGCGGGCATGTCAGCGGTGGGGGCAGGCAGGCGCGGGCGGTTGAGGTTTTTAATCTCTCCTGTTGGCATTTCCAATTCCGAATAGGTGATTTCAAGTTCGGCGTTGCGTGACATTGCGCGCATTGTGGAATTTGTTTGATTTTTGAATTCTTCAGGTGTTTCCATTGTGGGATTTAACCACAGAGAGCACCGCGTTTACAAGAGGGATCGAGTGTCATTTTGAACGGTTCGATAGAGCAAGAGAAATCTTGTTTGGTGGTTGAGGCATAAGATTCCTGAGCTTTGCGTTCGGAATGGCAGGAAGGATTTGAAAAAACTTGCAATAGTTCCGCTTTTGGTTTATTCTTTGTAAAATATTATGAAAGGTGATGCGTTTTTCGCATTTTATGGTGATGGTATG
>CAYGSA010000059.1:3746-9367 GCA_964352375.1 uncultured Micavibrio sp. | reverse complement strand
ATGGAATATATGTGCCTGGAGACGGTGAACCTTTGTTTGGTCGGCCGCCTGAGCATGATCCCAATTAATCTGGTACCACGATGTTCTTGATTGCGCTTTGGGGGAGGTCTATCCCGAAGCATCGCTGGTAGTATTCTGCAATAATCGGGCGTTCTGATTCGTCGCATTTATTCAGGAATGATAATCTGAATGCGGCTTCACGGTCGTTGAAAATCAACATATTTTCTGCCCATGCAATCACTGTGCGGGGGGACATGAGGGTGGAGAGATCGCCATTGACGAATCCTTCGCGCGTGAGGTCGGCTAGTCTGACCATTTTATCGATATTTCCGCGGCCTTCGTCGTTGTTTAGTTCCTCAATTTTTGCGAGTACGATGGCGGCTTCGTCGTCATGGGGGAGGTAGTTTAATGTGGTTACAACGTTCCAGCGATCCATTTGGCCTTGGTTAATTTGTTGGGTGCCGTGGTAGAGGCCGCTGGTGTCGCCGAGGCCGATTGTGTTGCTGGTTGCGAACAAACGGAATGCGGGGTGCGGGCGGATGACCATGTTTTGGTCGAGGAGGGTGAGTTTACCCTCTGCCTCAAGGATGCGCTGAATCACAAACATTACATCTGGACGGCCTGCATCGTATTCATCAAAGACGAGGGCGACGGGGTTTTGGATTGACCATGGTAATATGCCTTCTTTCCACTGTGTGATTTGTTTGCCTTCTTGCAGGACGATGGTGTCTTTGCCGATTAGGTCAACGCGGCTGACGTGGGAGTCTAAGTTAATGCGAACACATGGCCATTTCAGGCGGGCGGCGACTTGTTCGATATGTGTTGATTTTCCTGTGCCATGATAGCCTTGGATCATGACGCGGCGGTTATGGGTGAAGCCAGCCAGAATCGCGAGTGTTGTATCAGCGTCAAATTTATATGTCGGGTCGGTGTCGGGGACGTTTGGCGTGTCTTCTGCAAAGCCGGGCACTTCCATGTCGACATCAATGCCGAATGTTTTGCGGACGTCATATTTTGTATCGGGGATGGAGGTGTATTTTCCTTCTTTGGCTTTCACCTGCGTGATGCTGAAGGTCATGCCGCCGCGCTCGGCTTCTTTGTCGATGTCTAGGTTACCGCTCATATTTTTATGGTCCGCCGTGGTTTTGGTTATGATTGAGGGATTTTTCTGAAATCCTCGAATGCTAATTTTAGAATGGTATACGCCATATTAATCTTCTTGAGAAGCTCTTCCGCGTTCGGATCGTCTCTATTTAGGTCGGGGTGGTATTTTTTTGCGAGTTTTTTATAGCGTTTTTTAATGTCTTCCAGCTCTACCGGTGGTTCTAAACCCATCAATGCCATGGCTTCGTATTCTGGGGCGGTGCGGTCACCGTATAAGGTGCTTTGCTTCTTTTGTTCCCGTGTTTTCTGGGTATCGTGCTCGCCATAGAAATATTGATTTTGAGCGTTGCGAAATAAGTCTTCTTCTGGTGTACTGCCGTCTACGCCGTATTTCCATGTGGGGCGATTACCATAAAAACTGCTGGTCATATAGTCTTCGACTTCGCTGTTCGACATGCCGTCAAAGAAGTTCCATGCCTTATTATATTCGCGTGCATGGTCAAAACAGAAGTTGTAATATTCGTCTAATCCGCGATGTTTTGGTGCGCGGTGATCTCCTGTTTGCATGCAATCTGGCATTTCACAATTTTTGGTTGTTACTTTTGCGCTTTGATCTGCGTACTCGGGCGAATTATCTTTTAAAACTATCTTCGGCATATTAGACTTATTATATAGGTAAATTACTTATATATCAAAAAGGAAAACATTTTAATTATGCTTTCGATGCAGAAAAAAATTACCAAGAAACTGGAGGATGTGTTTGCGCCGCACTATCTAAAGGTTGTAAACCAAAGTATACATCATGCAGGGCATGCTGGAGATGATGGCTCGGGGGAAAGTCATTTTGATGTTGAGATTGGGAGTGAAAAACTGAGTGGTTTAAGTAGAGTCGTTGCTCAGCGTGCCGTTTATGTGGCGCTTGGAGAAGAGATGAAAATTGTGCATGCTTTGTCGTTAAAAATAAAAATATAAAAACACAACCTTAAAGTTGCAATTAAAAAAATAATGCTATAGTGTGCCTTAAGATTAGTTCATTTTATTATTTCTTGTGTGGGAAAAATATGAAAACTTTGAGTAAAAATAATGCTGTCTCGACCGCTCGTTCGGAAGAGGGGCAAAGCTCTTTAATTAGCAAAAATATTACTATTTTTAATCGTCGAACCTCTGTGCGTCTTGAGCCTGAGATGTGGGATGCTATTGCAGATATTGCCGCACGTGAAGGGTGTTCTGTTCATGATATTTGTTCGCTTGTTTATGTTCGCAAACGCGATGATACGTCTTTGACGGCTGCTATTCGTGTGTTTTTGATGCTCTATTATCGTTCAGCGGCCACTGAAGTCGGGCATTCTAATGCGGGGCACGGTGATTTTGATTCTATGAAAAAGCGGGCCAGAATGAGTCCTGAGCAGGAGGCTCTTTTTCAACGTTACGGGCGGAAGAAGAAATTTTCCAATTATGCTGGTCTTAATGATAATTAGCCGCCACCGACAACGGTGAAGCTTTGAATTAACGAGCCAGATATTAAATACCAGCCATCAACGAGCACAAAGAATATAATCTTGAACGGTAGTGATACCGTGATGGGGGGAAGCATCATCATACCCATCGACATGAGGATGGATGCGACGACGAGGTCGATGATGAGGAAGGGGAGGAATAGCATGAATCCTATTTCGAAGGCGCGGCGGAGTTCGGAAATCATGAAGGATGGAATGATGATGTGGATTGGAATGGCTTGCGGGCTGTCATAGGGGCCAGTCTCACTGAGATTGACGAAAAGCTCTAAATCTTTGTCGCGAACGTGCGCGAGCATGAATTGTTTGAAGGGGTCTGATGTGCGGTTAAAGGCTTCGACTTCGTTGATTTCTTCGTTGATCAGGGGGACAATTCCTGTGTCGTAGGCAGCCTTAAATGTGGGGGCCATAATGAAGAATGTCATGAACATTGCGAGGGAGATCATGACTGTGTTTGGCGGGGTTTGTTGAATACCGATGGCGGTGCGCAAGAATGACAGAACGACGATAATGCGCGTGAAGGACGTCATCATAATCAGGATAGACGGCGCGAGGGACAGCACCGTCATGAGTGCAACAATTTGAATTACGCGGCCTGTTACGGATGCGTTTGTATCAGATCCAAGATCAATTGATATATTCTGCGCGATGGCTGGCTCAACTGAAACAGCGAGCAGCGCGATGGCGGCGATTAAATATCTCATAAGCATTCTTTAAGTGTAGCGTTTGAATGCCGAGAGTTTAATCGTTGTGTGTGCGATTTGGTAAAGTGTCCACAGACGTTCGTGGATTAACCGTTTTTTATGCCTGGGTTTGTTGGGTTTGTGTCAGTTTGGCCGAGGCGTATTGTGCAAGGGTTATGTGGTGTTTGGTCTTGAGCCTTGAGCCTTGTTAAATACTTGACTTTGATAAGTCGTTTTTGATCACCGTTTCACCTGTTGCGCTCAATATGACCAAATGTTCTTGTTCATCGCATTTGATAATGACGAGACGGCGGCGGGCGTCTAAGGGGAGGGATTCGACGATTTTCAGGCGTTTTTTATCGCCTGTTTGTAGTTTTGTTTCGGGAGAGAGGCCGAGTTTTTTGAGCGCATAGACCAGCCCAGCCATTAACAAGAGCACAAAGCCGAGGGCCATGATCATGCGCAAAATCTGCGGTAGGAGTTCGAGTGATGCTGTATCCATGACTATTCTTTAGCATCTTCTTCTAGCGCAGCAAAGGGGTCGTTTTGGCCATTTGCACGATAGACGTAGGACAGGATTTCGCCTACGGCCATGAAGGCTTCTGAGGGGATGGGGCTGTCGATTTCAATTGAGGCCAGTAGTTCTGCCAGGTCTGCGTCTTCGCGAACCTTTATGTTATTATCGAAGGCGAGGTCGAGGATTCGCTGCGCCAGATGCCCACGCCCGGCGGCGGCGATATGCGGCACTTTTTTCCCTCTTTCTGAGCCTTTTAGCGCGATAGCGGTCTTTTTCTTGGGAATTTTCTTTATATTGGGCGTTAAATCGTTATTTTCCATTGGCACGGATCCTGCATTACTCTTTCGAGAAAGTATTATATATAAGGAATTCAGCGATGACGATACAAGATATAGGTTTGATGCAAGCGATTGGCGCGAAGATGGATTATTTGAACCAGCGTCAGAGCCTGATTGCACAAAATGTTGCGAACGCCGATACGCCGGGATATCGCCCGCGTGATCTTGTTGATGTGAATTTTGCGGATATGCTCAAGGAGCAAACGCAGACGAATGTTAAGTCTGTTTCTGTTCAAGCAACAAATGCTTCGCATATTTCGTCTTCACAGGAGACGGGTAGTGTTAATTCGCGGAAATCTCGCGAGCCATATGAGGTTGCGCCCGCTGGGAATTCTGTGGTTATAGAAGAGCAGCTTGTTAATGCAGGGCAGAATGCTATGGATTATAATTTGATGGTGAACATCCTGCAGAAACAGGTTGGCTTGTTTAAAATTGCGCTTGGTTCAAACCGATAGGAGTATAGATTATGAATGGTGATATGGTTGATGCTTTGATGATTTCGGCGAATGGTATGCGTAGCCAAGGTACGCGCATTCGTGTGATTTCAGAGAATATCGCGAATGCGGGTACGACGGGTTTGACCCCTGGTTCTGATCCTTATGCGCGTCAGACGATTAGTTTTAAAAACGAGTTGAATCGCGAGCTTGGAATTAAGCTTGTTGAGGTTGATGATATTGGTGTTGATCGTGATTCTCCGTTTGGTTTGGAATATAACCCATCTCACCCTGCGGCAAATGATGAGGGGTATGTGAAGACGCCGAATGTGAAAACCATGATTGAAATGATGGATGTGCGTGAGGCACAGCGCTCCTATGAGGCTAATCTTGGTTTGATTGAACAAACACGTGCGATGATTTCACGCACGATTGATTTGCTGAGATCGTAGAGTCAGGGTAGTATAAGGTAAAGGAGCTCGTTATGGGATTGAATGGAGTATCATCAAATGCAGCGGCGGGGGCTTATCAAACTTCGCAAGGTATAGGCGGGGCGAGTGCGTCTTCTGTAACGAGTAATGCAATACGTGATAATGATTCAGCTGGTAGTGTTTCGTTTGCAGATTTGCTGCAAAGCAAAGTTCAGGATTCGATTGAAACCATGCGGACGGGCGAGGATATGTCTGGTAAAGCAGTGACGGGTGATGCGGATCTGACGGATGTTGTGCAATCTATTACCGCGGCGGAATTGACGCTCCAGACGGTTGTTTCCGTGCGGGATCGTATGATCTCGGCGTATCAAGAAATTCTGCGGATGCCGATTTAGGTTTTGACATTTTTTGCAGGCTCCGTTATTTTTAGTATATGACAAATAATAATTTGCGGGCTCACCTTATTTCTGAAATTGACGCTATGGAGGATTTCTTTAAGGATCTTCCTGATGACGTACGTGATGTGTATGGGCTTGATAATAGGCCGCTGACCGTGCGTTTTGGGCCGGATGTTGAGACGGTTTTTGTAGATGAGGATGG